>JAFGWS010000115.1 GCA_016937035.1 Pontiellaceae bacterium | reverse complement strand
GGGCTGAAAAATCTGACGGCCTATATCTTTTCGCACAATGAGCGCAGCCTGAATCTGTTCCGCTCCTTTGGTTTTGAAGCGTGGGGGTTTCTGCCCCACGTCACCGAAATGGACGGCATAGAGCACAGCGTCACCATTCTCGGAAAGAGAATTCAGCCCTGAACAGCCGACGTTCCTCTGCCCCGGCTAGAGCGCTTTCCGGCCTATTGCGCCGGCGTTGCGAGCGCCTCGTCGTGACCAGCAAGGGGACTGGCAATAGAGGTTCCTGCATAGGTCTGCCCTCCCATTACGGCAGTGCCGGACTTATACATGTCAACCTCATCGCCATAGTTGGAGCACTCCAATTTCGTTCCGTCCGGTTCCAGTCCGCCGACGGAGATGACCGAGTCGTAGGCTGCAGGAAACATCGCCGCGTCTTCATTATTGTTCCCGGCGGAGGCGAAGAGAGTCATTCCTTCACTGGCGGCAACATCCATGGTCGTTCTGATAAAATCGCTGTCGTTCGCAGTACCCCAGCTCATGGTGACAATTTCGGCCCCGGCATCGGAAACATAATCGATTGCGCGCATGAGCGTGTCGGAGCTGGTGACACCGTTTTCATCAAATACCTGCACCGAAAGAACGGAAACGCCTTCGGCCGAAGGAGCTACCCCCTCAGGCACCACCGCGCCGGCGGCAATTAACGTGGTGAGCGTTCCATGTCCCGTGGGATCACTGATCGGAGCGGTCGGATCCAGCGCGTTATAGGTGCCCTTCACAAAGGCGGCGTCAGCGTAGATGGGATCCAGTCCGGAATCCAAAACCGCAACCAGCGCCTCTCCGGGTTTAATATTTCGATTTACTCCGCCGCCGGATCCGGCTTCAACCTGCTGCTGATTCTCAATCCGCCCCAAAACCAGATTAGGCTCCGCCGCTTCAACGGCGAACATCGCTGCGGCTATGGCCATTGCCTCTTCCACCGACAACTCTTCGCCGATGCGGATGCGGTAGAGCCCGGGGGGATCAATTACTTCAATTAATGTCCCATTAAGCATTCTCAGCAGCGCGTTTAAATCCGCCTCAGTCGAACCTTCCCGAAACGCAACCAAAATTTCACCGCGGACATACATCAGCCCCTCTTCATTTTCAACCACATCCAGCACACGGCCTTTAGAGAGCGGCTTCGCGGCAGAGGATTTTCCGGAGGGAAAAATATAAATACTCGACAGCTTTTCAACCCGCCCCAGCGGCCCCTTTTCAACCGTCCATTCCAATAGATAGCTGTAGGGAGTGACCATCTGGGATATCACCCGTTCGAGCTTGGCATTTTCCCAGCTCCCTTCGACGTCACCCACTTCCAGCGAGGGATCTACCAATACCTCAACGCCACACGCTTCAAACTGGGAGAGCACCGACAAAAGAGATGCCCCGTCGCTGGAAAGCCAAACACGCTCTCCTTCCATACGCAACGAGACCGCCGCCGTCACCAGCGGCATCAATAAAAAAACCAGCAGTGCGATCCGTTTCATAGTCGAAAAATAACGAATCCCTGCTGGAAAACAATGCAATCCCCACCGCTTATGCCGTTCCCGTAGTCTTCCTGTTGATGCTATTTTTCTGCACAGATTACTCAGATGTACACGGATCCTACAGGGGAATCTATTTTCTAATCGGCAGCACCCCGAATTACTCAGTCACATGAAATAATCTGTGATAATCCGTGAAATCTGTGGATACAACTCCACTTGCGGTAATGCTATGGGCCTTTCCATTCTTGTCTTTATGCAGCCGGTTCACTATTCATATGCGCATGAATAGCAACACAAGCGAAGCCAAGCAGATTACCGTGATCGGGTTGATTATCAATGTCCTACTCTCCGCACTTAAGTTTGCGTTGGGAATTCTCGGCCATTCACAGGCGGTCGTGGCCGATGCCGTACACAGCCTGTCCGACATGGGCACCGACCTGCTTGTTTTGTTTGGAATCAGAATCTGGTCTGCACCGGCAGATGAGCGCCACCCCTACGGCCACCAGCGCATTGAAACCATCATCACGCTGCTGATCAGCGTCCTTTTGGGGTTGGTGGCCTTTGAGATTGCGCTACAGGCCACCAAACGCCTCGGTGCCGGAAACGGGCACACTCCGGTGCTTTTTGCGGTATTGGGCCCGCTCGTCTCCATTATCGTCAAGGAAATCCTTTTCCGCAAAACACGGGCCGTCGGTAAACAGACCCATTCACCCGCGCTGATCGCCAACGCGTGGCATCACCGCAGCGATGCGCTCAGCTCCATCCCTGCGCTGATTATTGTGGCCATCGCGTCCATCAACCCCGAGTGGGCGTTTCTGGATGCCATAGGCGCCGTGATTGTGGCGATACTGATTCTCAAGGTCACGTGGGAGATCGCATCGCCCGCACTTTCGGAACTGTCCGAGCGCGGCGCGACCGACGACGATGTGCAGGAGATTTCGCGGCTGGCTGAATCGGTCGAAGGCGTATACTCCACCCACCGCCTGCGCACCCGCCGGATCGGCGCAGGCTGGTTTGTCGACCTGCACGTAACCGTTGACGGCAACCTCTCGGTTCGGGAAGGCCACGACATCGCCGACGCCGTGCAAAATTTGCTGCTCGAAAAAGGCCCCTCCGTGGCCGATGTGACCGTGCACATCGAGCCGGAGGAATAGCGTAGACGATGCACATCCTGCTTCGTTGCCCACATTCGTGCACAACGGAGCAGGGATGCCCCGTCTACGGTTCAGCGCTTGAGCGGAATAAAGAGCAGATCGAGCTTTTTCGAGCCGGTTTCCGGATCCTTTTCATAGCGGAAGAGTCGCCAAAGGAAGGAAACCTTGCGATAGCCGTTCGTATAGGAATCGATGGTAACCGCCGGAAAAATGTCGGTGCTTTTATCGCCGTTGAGTTCTTCATAGTGGAACAGCCGCCACAGCACGCGCTTGCGGACATATTCATGGTCCGGGTTTTCCGGATCGCCCTCCTCGCGGCGGGTGTCGTACAGAATGCCCAGCAGCGAGGTGGTTTTCAGGCTTTGGCCGTTGAGCAAATCCTCGGAAAGGTCCGATTCCCACAACGGGAAAACCGAATTTTTCTTTGAATGCAGCTCCGCCACGGTGTTCGTTCCCTGATCCAGATTGACCGTTCGGGTCCACTGCTCATCGAAGGTTCCGATAAAATAGTCCAGATATGTGGACTCTTCCTCGATGGAAAGCGTGTCGCCCTCTTCACCCAGCTCAGCTTCTCGAGCCGGACGGAGCCCGTGCTTAATGATCCCTACATAATTATGTTCGCCAACGGTTTGTTCGCTGCGACTCTTTCTATGGGTGTAATCATAAATTGGGAATAAACTGTGATAGGTGTGGGTTTCGTTTTTTCCATATTCGCCCAACAGCAGGTAGGACCCGTTGACGGCACCGGAATCGAGATGGCGCTTATGGCGATAAAACGGGAACACCCAACTTCCGCTCTTTCTGCTCTCCTCGTTATAGCTCCCGATCAGCGGCGTGGCGAAATAAGTTCGCTTTTGGTCCTTCCCGAACAGCGGCGTGTAAAAAAGCTCGTCCCGTTCCCACATATAAAGCGGCAGCAGATGCGACGAATCGAGCTGATCCGCTTCCCGATCCTTTTCCCAGCCGACCAGTCCGCCGGCGACCAGCGCCTGGGTGCTCTCCGCCGAGGTGTTCCATCCACTCAGCAACGGAAGCACCAAATGCTTCTGTCCGCTTTTGGTTTCCCACGTGGAATAGGGAAGCGAAAAAAGCGTTTTATCTTCCGGTGCAGCATAATAGAGCGGAAGCACATAACTGTACGGATCGCTCCCGCCCTTGCGGAAACCGGCCAGCCCGGCGGCCAAAATGGCGCGCGTTGACTCGTCGTCGGAGGACCATCCGCTCAGCAGCGGTGCAATCACATGGCGTTCGCGCCCGCCGCTCTCCCACGTGGCGTACGGAGCCGAGATAAACATATTGTTCTGCGGCGAACGATAGTAGAGCGGGAAGATGTGGCTTGCGCTCCCGGCCTCGTCCCAGCGCCGCGCGGCCAGCCCGCCTAAGAGAATATACCGCCCGCTGACGTCATCCTTTTGGCCGCCGCTGAGCAGCGGCAGCGCCAGCCAGTTTTTCTGATCGCCCATCTTCCAATAGCCGCCCAGCGCCGTCATGAAGTGCGCATCATAGTCAGAGTTAAAATAGATGAACGGAATGTAACACCGCCACGCCGGCGATCCGTCGGCATGTTGCTTACCCGCATACAGCGGCGTCACGATAATCGATCCCTCGTCCGACTCAGCGCCGTAATAAAACGGGAACGCCGCCCGCCAGCGCGATCCGTCCTCCTGCGTTTCCGCCATCCAGACCGGCGAATAGAATCCGCTCGAATCGGCGGTATAGCGATAAAAGTAAAACGGCATGAGCGAATGGAAGCCGGAGCCGTCGGCCTGCTCCTTCGACCACCACGGCAGCGTGAACAGCATTTTTGAATCCGCATCGCTCGAATAATAGTAAAATGGAAGCACCTGATGGCTCAGCGCATCCGGCGAACGAGCGTAGGAAGCCAGCCCCAGCAGATAGTGGTTATCGACCTGATCGGCATCTTTTTTCCCCCATGAGAGCGCCGGGAAAAGCGCCCATGAGCGCGCATCGCCCAGCCAATCGCGGTACCACAGCGGCAGCGCCAAATCCCAGCTCTTTCCATTTTCGCTGACGCTGCGACTGTACGGCAGCGAATAAAACGACGTACGCGAACCGTTTCGGTTATACCCATAGAGCGGGAACGCCCAGCTGCCCGCTTTACTCGGCGAGGAATACATATGAATCAGCGGCCACGCCACCGAGCGCGACACGCTGTCTTCGCTCTTTTTCTGTCCATAGAGCGGCCACAGATACCACGCGTTTTCATCTTCCGAACGATGCCGCCCATACAACGGCCACGCCACATACAGCGAATCGCCGCTCGTTCGATTTGACCAAATCCACAGCGGAAACAGCGCATCGTGCCCCGTGCCCGACCACGGCTCGCCCTCGTGCCAATAGAGCGGAAACACATTCAGATAGTCGTCGCCCCAGAAAACCGGAAAGATCCGATACTTCTGCTTGCCCGGCGCAAAGCGCGCAATCGGCCAAACCACATTATATTCCGGATAATTGCTCCCCAATCCATCCGCCGAATAGAGCGGCCGGACCGCCTGATGTTCCGGGCTGAACTCCATGAGCGGCCAAAGCACCGACAGTGCAGGCTCGCGATAATAAACCAATGGCCAGGCATTAAACCGATCCGCCGGAGGGCCTTCCCGATCTTCATACTCGCCGAAAAAGAACGGCGTACCCTTCATCGACTGCGTGGTGCATCCAACCAACGCCGCCAGCGAAAGCATCGCCAACGGCAAAACCCATTTCTTCATCTCATCTCCCTATGTAATGTGAGTCAAGACCTCCCGCTCCGTTGAGATTCTTCTCCACTCGGGACAATTTTTAATGGCCCAAAATAAAAATGACAAGAGCTGAATGCGTTTGACCTGCGGGGGTTAAATCCGCAGAATCCCGCGCCAATTATGAAACAGGAAAACGCAACCGTCATCGAACATGACAACTTTCAGGGCGACTACCGCATTCTGCGCCTCGCGGCCCCGTCCACAGGCCCGCTCGTGCAGCCAGGTCAGTTTCTGGAACTACAGGTGCCGCAGCTGGGCGACCGTATTCTGCGCCGCCCGTTCAGCATCTATAAAGCCGACGCCGAAGGCGTCAGCATTCTCTACAAACCCGTCGGACGCGGCACCGAATCCATGCGCCTGCTGACCGCCGGCGACACCGTCAACATTATCGGCCCGCTCGGCAACGGCTATCCCGAACTGACGGAGGGCAAAACGCCCCTCCTCGTGGCGGGCGGCTACGGCAACGCCGCGCTCTATCTCAAGGCCAAAGCGCTTCCGGTTCAGGGCGTCGCCTTTTTCGGCGGACGCTCCGCACTCGATATTCTCTGCATCGACGAGTTTAAAGCCCTCGGGTGGGACGTGCGGGTTACCACGAACGACGGATCGCTCGGCACGGAAGGCCTCGTGACCGACGCCTTTGATCCGTGGCTGGCCGAACAGGCCTCCGCTGCGGAGGTGGAGCTCTTTGTCTGCGGACCCAACCCCATGCTCAAAGCGATGGGCGACCGCGCGATTGAACACGGTTTTACTGCGTGGCTCTCGCTCGATAAAAACATGGCCTGCGGCGTAGGAGCCTGCCTGACCTGCGTGATTAAACGCAAAACCGCCGACGGCGGCTGGGAATGGGCGCGCTGCTGCAAGGACGGCCCGATTTTTGAATCCCGTGAAATCCTCTGGGAAGAATAGATGAAAACAGAAGTACGCAAAGACCGCCAAGCTGGATCAGGCCGTCTCTTTGCGAACTTTGCGATCTTGGTGTTGAATAATGAGTATTGATTTGAAAGTAAAAATCGGTTCGATGGAGATGAAGAATCCGGTGACGGTCGCGTCCGGAACCTTCGGCTACGGACCGGAATATGCCGAGCTCGTCGACCTCAATCGACTGGGCGCCATTACCGTTAAAGGCATCTGCCCCGAGGAGCATGTGGGGAATGCCACGCCGCGCACCTTCGAAACGCGCGGCGGCATGCTCAACGCCATCGGCCTCCCCGGCCCGGGCGCGAAGGGGTTTCTTCAGAAATATGTTCCCTTCCTCAAGCAGTTTAATACGCCCGTGATCGTGAACATCTGGGGCAAAGCGATGGACGATTACGCCCGCGTTGTGGAACTGCTCGACGCGGAGGACACTGTCTCCGCCTACGAAATCAACCTTTCCTGCCCGAATGTCAAAGAGGGCGGCTCCGCCTTCGGCACAGACGTGGATATGTTTTCGCGCGTGATTGAACTGGTCCGCAGCAAAACACAAAAACCGATCATTCCGAAGCTGGCACCCAACATTTCCCATATCGGACGCTTCGCCAAAGCGGCGGAAAACTGCGGTGCCGATGCGATCTCCATCATGAACTCCTATCCGGCCATGGCGATCAATATTGAAACGCTGGAACCCGAACTGGCCAACCGTACCGGCGGACTCAGCGGCCCGGCAATTAAGCCGATTGCGATCAAACTGGTGTGGGATGCCGCCAAAACAACCTCGCTGCCGATCATCGGCATGGGCGGAATCTTTGAACCGGAGGACGCGATTGAATTCATGATTGCGGGCGCCTCGGCCGTCGCCGTCGGAACCGCCAACTTTGTCGATCCGTCCACGACGCTCCGTGTTATCGATGGAATTGAAGCCTATCTGAAAAGAAAAGGTCACGCTGCTGCGGCCGACATCGTGGGGACGGTGAAAGCATGAAGCGGGCGCAAAAGTGGATAACAGCGGGGTTGTGCACCCTCTTCGCCGCACTGATTCT
>JAFGWS010000114.1 GCA_016937035.1 Pontiellaceae bacterium | reverse complement strand
GGCGTACTACGAAAGTACCCGCGACACCGCCAGCCACTTCTTCATCCATTATCTGCCTAAAGGGACCTACGTCTTCGAATACAGCGTCCGTGTCCAGCTCAAAGGCACCTACCAAAGCGGCATCGCCACCGTTCAGTGCATGTATGCCCCTGAATTCAACAGCCACAGCGAAAGCATCCCAATCAACGTTGAATAAAAAATTCAACGCAAAGGTGCAAGGAACTCGGAGCCTCGCAAAGGAATACTGGTGCGAGGCTTCTACCTTTGCGTTAAAAAACGCGGGTGGTGGAAATGAAGAAAAGAATTGCTGTGTTGCCTCGTTGTTTGAATTAGATGTATTAGTCACGATGAGATCTGACAGTTTCGCCTAAAAAGTGTTCCCCCTGTTATCCCGGCTTTCGCTGTTCGCCGGCAAAAATGTCTTTTTTCAATGGATTGCAAACCAATAAACTCTGTCGAAATCTCTTCTTTCACAGAAACTAGCACGCATCTTGCTAATCATTATGATCAGTATGTGAATTGTGTGTGCTTTTCCGGTGGGAAGGGTTTTAAAAGAGGACAGAATGATAAAGAACGCCGCAGACAAAACTTCAGCATTTTCTGCCGCAGATCATATTCAGCCAATCCGCAACAGAATGATTAATAACGTCCTTCTATCCATCGCCGCACTTGCACCCTTGCTCCTGATCTTTTCACTTCTTCGGATCATTGAACATGGATGGAATTTTGTTTTTGTATGCCAAACTGCCCTTGCGGTTGCGGCTATTTTGGGGGCTGTTTTCCGCAATAAAATGTCCGCCCATGTTCGCAACCTGCTATTTCTGAGCATAGCCTTTCTCGTGGGCGCGATCGGCGTCTTTTCATTTGGACTCATGGGGGGCGGAACCAGCCTGCTTATTATTTTTGCCATTCTCGCGGCGATTGGATTCGGTACAAGAGCTGGACTGATCGCCTGTGGAATCAATCTGGTTGTATTGATCTGCACGGCGATTCTTGTTTGCATGAATATTCGGGAATTCCCCTTTGATATTGAAAAGTATGCCTCATCACCCAGTGCTTGGGGCACCATGATTATAAACTTTTTGCTGCTCGTTCCAATGACGGTCATCGCGCTTCGCTCCGTTTTCCGCCAGCTCGAAACCGCACTACAGGAAACACAGGAGAGTCATCAGGCGCAGGAACGCCTGAGCAACAACCTGATAGACTCGTTTCTATACCGATATGCCGATCAAACCCGACTCGAATTTTCATCGTCAGTAAAATCCATTCTCGGTTATGAGACAGACGAATTCGACCGAAATTTTTTTAGCTTGCTCACCCATCATCCTGCCAACAAAACCGCGTTTTCCTCCGACCGTTTTACGGCGGGCAAACGGCCTCCCCTTGAGATCCAGATCTATCATAAAAACCGCAGCAAGCGCTGGCTCAGTATTTCGGAAACCGTCGTCCTAACCAAAGAAGGCATAAAGTATGAGGGGCTCGCACATGACATCACACAGCGTAAAATCCGCGCCACTGCACTGGAAAATATCCTTAAAACATTTGCTGACAACTCCGGTCGGGACTTTTTCGATATCATTATCAGCCAGCTGGCAGACACCCTTCAGTGTGACATGGCCTTTTTAGGGCACTACGTCGACACAGACCAAACCCGCGTAAAAACGGATTCGCTCTACCTCGACGGAAAAATTGCGGAGAGCATGGAGTATGAGATCGAGGGCACACCCTGTGAATTAATGAAATCAAAGGGCGCCATGGTTCACCCTTCCAATATTCGTGAAGACTTCCCTAATGCCAAGATGCTTCAACAACAGGGAATCGAAGGATATGCAGGAATTCCCATTACCCGAAAGAATGGAGAGTCCAGCGGCGTTATGGTGATGCTCTGGAAAGAGCCGGCGCTTGATGAATCCCTGATTCTTCCCATCTTGAGATTGTTTGCGGAATATATCGCGATCGAGATCGAGCGTCGAAGCGAAGAAGAAAAACTCCGACAACTGGAGGAACAACTGCGCCAAAGCCAGAAAATGGATGCCATCGGCCAGCTTGCCGGAGGCATTGCCCACGACTTTAACAATATGCTCATGGGCATCATGGGTGCAGCAGATTTGCTGCAGAATCACCTGCATGACAGCCCGGAGGCTGCAGAATATTATTCCACTATTCTCTCCTCCTGCCGCCGCTCCGCCAAATTGACCCGCCAGCTCTTAACCTTTGCCCGCAAACAACCCGTAGGAACCGATTCAGCAGACGTTCATAAGGCCATCTATAATACGATCTCGCTGCTCTCCAATACCATCGACCGCCGCATCTCCATGAAAACGAATCTTATGGCACATACACACACGGTTATCGGCGATTCCACCCAAATTCAAAATGCACTGATGAATCTGTGCATCAACGCCGCACAGTCGATGACAAATGGAGGCTACATACAAATCAGCACACGATCCATTGATTCCGAAAAAGCCATAGAAATAGCGGTCCGCGATGAAGGATGCGGCATCCCGGAAGACATTCTCAACAAAATCTATGAGCCCTTCTTCACTACAAAACCGCAAGGCAAAGGAACCGGATTAGGCCTTTCAGCCGTATTAGGAATCATCCAACAACATGGAGGGAGCATAAATGTGAAAAGCAAAATCAGCCAAGGCACCACCTTTACAATCCAACTCCCGACCGACTCTAAGCCCGCCCCGAAGCCGACGGTTCCGGAACCCATACAGAAAGGCTCCGGCCAGATTCTGCTGATCGAAGATGAACCGGCGATTCGACAGATCTCATCCAAAATGCTCAAGAAACTCGGATTCGAGGTCACCAGCGCAGAGAATGGAAAGGTTGGACTGGATATATACTCTAAAAACAAAACAAAATTTGATCTCGTTGTGCTCGACATGGAAATGCCTGAAATGAACGGTCATGACTGTTTTTTCGCTATGAAAGAACTCAACCCCGACGTCCGAGCCATTCTCACCTCCGGCTATTCGAGTATTGACGCCGTAAACACTATGCTGGAAAACGGGCTCTGTGAAGTGCTAGACAAACCATTTACCAACTCAGATTTAAGTCAGGTCATACAGCGTGCATTCAATGATCTGAACTCCTAAAACGCTCTGATTTCGATTGCCTGGCAGATTGGGGGTTGGAGGTAGATCAACAGGTTGCGGCAGCTCACCATGTCAATGCGGGAAAAGGGAGGATCCTTCACCAGATTGTGTTGAGCGAAAAGCGTGCGTACTTTTTTCTATGCTTTTTAGTCGAGCTGAATCAGTCGTATCGTTCGGGTTTTCCGAGCTCCCTGCACAGCGCGTTAACTTCCTTTTTCAGTTCAATCATTCGCAGTTCGCGTCCAACTGCCAATTTGTTGAATTGTTCCAGATCATGAATATGTCTCTTCAGTTCTGCATCCGCCCGTTTGCGCTCTCGGCGCATCTGGAATTCTTCGAGCGCGCGTGTCACCACGGGGGCTAGGCGCGAAAGGCGGGTTTTGAGGACATAATCGGTGGCGCCTGCTTTCAGGCTTTCAATCGCCTCTTCTTCTCCCAGTGTTCCCGAAACCAGAATAAAAGGAATGTCGAGGTTGCGTTCCTGAAGCAGTTTCAGGGCGCTCAGGCCGTCGAAAGACGGAAGTCCAACAACAAAAACCCCGGCTTTATTGGCTAAAACCGGGGTTTAAAATGGAGCGGGTGAAGGGAATCGAACCCTCACGACCAGCTTGGAAGGCTGGGGTTCTACCATTGAACTACACCCGCATGT
>JAFGWS010000113.1 GCA_016937035.1 Pontiellaceae bacterium | reverse complement strand
TGTCATGCTGGCCAAGCGCAAGGTGCGCTCCAAGCAGTTGGCGGAACACGTAGGTATCACCGAGCAAAACCTCTCCCTGATCAAGACAGGAAAGGTGAAAGGGCTGCGCCTTTCGACCTTGGAGGCGATCTGCGAATTCCTCGACTGCCAGCCGGGCGACATCCTTGAATACCGAAAAGAAAACGAATAATCGAAAGGAACCATATGGAAGCGATTGTGAAGCACATTCTACTGGCGGGAAGCATTATGCTTGCGGCGGGATGTTCCTCGACCAAGCCCACCCTTGAACGCGGCTGGGTCGGCGGGGAATATCGGAATGCGAGCAGCTCAATGATGAAGTGGGTGGGGAATAACTATTTCCACACGAGCCAGGGCGTTATTCCCGCCCTGCCAAAGGAAATCAGGCAAGGGCAATCAAGCGCCCTGTTCGTCCACCGGGTCTTCGACAACACGCCGCTGGGCCAGGCGGGAATCAGACCGGGCGATCTGATCTGGGCGATTGATGGAAATACCGTCGCGGACCTGAAGAATTTCAGGAAACGCATCGATGCCTCCACGCCCGGCGAAACGCTGCATTTTTCGGTCTACCGCGATGGCGAAACGCTGGAACTGCCCGTGGTCGTCGGCCGGGAAACCTATCAGAATTGGCACTCGATCTCGCTGGGCCTCCAGCTGGGAAACTCCTTGGATTTGATCCCCAACCCCGACTTCGACCTCTTCAAGCTGGTTCTATTCCAGAGAAACCCGACCCGCCTGGAGCTGCAATCGCCGGAATACCGTTTCTTTGCGCAAGCCAATCCGGAAGAGCGCAGCCAGGCCGAACTTGGCTTGTCAAGCGTTGCCGATGCGGAAGGCTGGAGGGCGTGGCTCGGCATCGTTGGCGTATCCGGGAACAAGGTGGTCCTTGAGCAGGAAACCCTTTAGGGCCATCTTGCTGACTAAGACGCCATCGCGCTGTCGATGGCGTCTCGAATGTAGGCCATCTCAAAGGGTTTCGCAATAGAACCCGAAAATCCGTGTTCTGCATAGTTGCGCAGGATTGCGTTTCTGGAATCTCCGGAGGTTGCGATCACGCGTATCTTGGGGTTTTGATTGCGCAGGGGAATGACCGCTTCTAGTCCGCCCATACCGCCGGGAATGGTCAAATCCATGATGAAAAGATCGATGGTTTCCCCGGAATCAAGATGTTGCTGGTGAATGGAAATGGCCTCTTCTCCGTTGGCAGACAAAATCACCTCATGGCCAAAGTGGATGAGCATGCGGTGAAGGACCGCTCGGACAATATCTTCATCGTCCATAACGAGGATTTTCAGCCGGCGCGGCTCCATGGGGTATTCGGCTTTCGGGGTCATAGTATCATCCTTGATCGTTTAAGTTATTTTCGGCGCATCCATTCGCCTCATCCTTCTTGTTTATCAGATAATATGATTTTGACAATGATTTAGCAGTGTAATTTTGAGCAGTGCCATAAAGACTCATTTTTTGCCGGGCAAATAGGTTTGCATGGGGATGCGACTTAATGGCACAGTCACGGGCATGAAACCGGGTTTTTTTGATAAGTTGGTTGATCGGCTCGATCATTTGGACAAAGGGAGCCTTCAGGGTTATTTTCTTCGGCTGGCGAAAGAAAAGGGGTTGATGGAGACCATTTTTCAGGCGCTGGAGGAAGGAATCATTCTCCTCGACCCAGAGGCGAAGATCAGTTACGCCAACCGCGCGGCAGAGTCGTTCCTGGGGTTTAAGCTCGAAGGGGCTCAGGGCGAGCGTATTCAGCGTTATCTCAAAGGGATTCACTGGGATCTCGTGCTCGATCTCGATGAGTATGAATGGAGCCGGCTGGTTCGCAGGGAGATTGAAATCACCTATCCGCAGCACCGCTTTATGGAGTTTTATGTGGTACCGCTCGCCGCCGTTGATGAGCGCGAAGAGGGCGCGGTCGTAATTTTTCGTGATGTCACTCGCGAGCGCGAAACCACCGCAGAGTCGATCGAGTCGGAGCGGATTCAGGCACTGAGTCTGTTGGCGGCCGGCGTGGCGCATGAAATCGGCAACCCGCTCAATTCAATCAATATTCATCTCCAGTTGCTGGATCGCGAGATCAGCTATTTGACCAACGAAGAGAGTCAGCACGATCTGCGCGAACTGGTCGATGTAGCCCGTAAAGAAGTTTCGCGCCTCGATACCATTATTCGCCAGTTTCTGAAAGCACTGCACCCCTCGATGCCGGAACGCCGCCCCATTCAGCTGATTGATCTGATCGGCGAAACGATAGAGGTCATGAAACATGAAATCAAAGATCGGCGCATGTTGGTTGAGGCGGATTTCCCGAAAAACATTCCGGTGGTTGCCGTTGATGAAACCCAAGTCAAGCAGGTCTTCTTTAATGTCATTAAAAATGCGATGCAGGCGATGGATGACGGAGGTATTTTAAAAATCGGCGCGCATCTGACCGACCGCTTTGTGGCGGTCTATATTGAGGATAACGGCCCCGGCATTGATCCCGAAAAGCTGGGCGCGATTTATGAGCCATATCAAACAACGAAGGCCGAAGGCTCCGGCCTGGGCATGATGATTGTTCAGCGTATTATGCGCGATCATGGCGGGGAAATTGAAATTAATTCTGAACCGGGGCGCGGAACGCGGTTGACGCTGAGGTTCCCGCGCGAGGATGCACGGCTGAATTTGCTCGAAGCACCGGAACTGGAATGAGATATGAACCACTAATTAACACTGATCTGCACTAATATCTGTTCTTAATCGATTAGTGAAAATTAGTGAGGATTAGTGGTTGAAAGGAATGCAGATGAGTAAGCCTACTGTATTAATCGTTGATGACGAGAAGAGCGCGCGCGATGGCTTGGTTCGGGCGCTGCGGCGCGACTATAACGTGCTGGCGGCGGAGAGCGGTGCGACGGCGCTGGCAATCCTTTCCGAACGTTCCGTGGATGTTCTGCTCAGCGATGTGCGGATGCCGGGGATGGACGGAATCACGCTGATGCAGCGGGCGCTGACAACTCAGCCGGATCTTACGTGCATTATTCTAACCGCGTACGGCGATGTCGATATTGCGGTGGAGGCGATGAAGCAGGGAGCCACCGATTTTATGACGAAGCCGATCCATCTGGATAAGCTGGAGATGGTGCTCGCGCGCGTGCTGAAGGCGCGTCGGATTGAGTTGGAAAACCTCCAACTTCGGGTGCAACTCGACGATAAATATGGACTCGAAAATATTATCGGCCGCTCCCCCGCGAT
Organism: Pontiellaceae bacterium; assembly: GCA_016937035.1. The sequence continues at coordinate 3,564 of JAFGWS010000113.1, read as the reverse complement.
GCAGGAGGTGTTTGACACGATTCGTCAGGTGGCGGCGTCGCGCGCAACCGTATTGATTCAGGGAGAAAGCGGAACCGGGAAGGAACTGGTGGCCAAAGCGATTCATCAGCTGAGTCCGCGCAGCAAGGGCCCATTTGTGGCAGTACACTGTGCGGCACTTTCTGAAAACATTCTCGAGAGCGAACTGTTTGGCCACGAAAAAGGGGCGTTTACCGGTGCGATGGAGCGCCGCATCGGCCGCTTTGAAAAGGCCGACGGCGGATCGCTGTTCCTCGATGAAATCAGTGAAATTGATCCTTCTGTGCAGGTAAAAATTCTGCGGGCGCTGGAGGAGCGGCAGATTGAGCGCGTCGGCGGCGATACGCCGGTCGATGTGGATACGCGCCTGATAGCCGCCACCAACCGCGATCTCAAGGGCATGGTGGAAAAGGGTGAGTTTCGCGAGGATCTCTTTTATCGGCTCTATGTCGTCGTGATCACCCTTCCTCCGCTGCGGGAGCGACAGGACGACATCCTGCTGCTGCTCAATCATTATCTGGCCGTTTTTAACGAGGAAAACAAGAAGCAGATCGATGGATTTACGCCCGCGGCATACGAAGTTCTGTCGAGTTATCGCTGGCCGGGAAACATTCGCGAGCTTCGTAATTTAGTGGAGCGGATGGTGGTACTGGCGCGCGGCTCAATTTTAGACGTGCAGGATATTCCGATCCAAGTGCGCGAGCAGGTCAACGGCGGCGGTGAAATACGGGTGGATGCCGACCTGACGGTCGACGAAATGGAAAAGCGGATGATTATTCAGACGCTCGAAAAAACCAATGGAAACCGTACCCGCGCCGCAGAGAAGCTGGGCATCAGCCGCCGCACGCTGCATCGGAAACTGAACCAGTATGGGTTGAGTTAGTGCGTATTGTGTTTTGCGTATTACGTATTGAGTATTACGTATCTATCACGCTGTACGCAATGCGAAGTACGCAATACGCAATAAGTAATACGTGCAGTACAAATCAATTTCTAGAGCATGTGGGAAGCCCCAAACACCAATGCGTTCAGCTCATCCACAACCGTGTCCATCTTCTTCGCCTGCCCACTGAGTTCAGACGAGGCACTGGCCGCCTCTTCCGCATGCGCAGCACTGCCCTGAGTCACCTGATCAATCTGCGCAACGGCTGTATTGATCTGCTTCAGCCCCTCTGCCTGCTCATTACTTGAAACAGCAATTTCGTTGATCAGCTCAGCCGTCTTGGAAACATTTTGCACAATTTTCTTCAGCGCGGCCTCTGCTTCATCCACCACAACGGCACCATTCGTTGCGTACTGAACCGCCTCTTGAATCAACTGCGATGTTTCTCGCGCCGCATCCGCCGAACGGCGTGCCAAATTACGAACTTCTTCCGCAACCACAGCAAATCCTTTTCCAGCCTCTCCGGCCCGTGCCGCCTCCACAGCCGCATTGAGCGCCAGCAGGTTGGTCTGGAAGGCAATCTCGTCAATCACTTTGATAATATTCGCCGTTTTGGAAGAACTCGACTGAATATCGTTCATCGCACCGTCCACTCTCTGCATCGCGACACTACCCGATTCCGCCGCACTGGAAGCGGCAACAGCCAACTGGCTCGCTTCGCGGGCATTGGATGCAGACAGACTGGTCATTGCCGACATTTCCTCCAGACTCGAAGCCGTTTCCTCCAGCCCGGCCGCCTGCTGCGTGACACCATCCGCCTGCGACTGCGCGGAAGCTGAAATTTCTTCCGCCGCCGCCGCGACGACCTGAGAACCTTCTTTCAGTTCGGACAAAATTTTCCCCAGCACCTTCATCAGCTGGCGAATCGTCAGGAACAGCATAACCGTCACGCCGAAAATTACGGCCCCTACGAAAATAATCATTCCCTTATTAAGGCGATCTCCGGAATCCTTCAGATTGGCCACCTCTTGAACCGCAGCATCGCCCTTTCCATCAATAATTTTATTCTGCTTTTCGATCCGCTCTTCTAACGAAGTCCCCAACTGGTCAATCAAGCTGCGCATCGTTTCAAAAGCACCATCTGCAATCTTCGCCTCATCACTGCGCAACGCAATATTCTGCTGCATTTCCTGGGCCCGAACAAATAGCTCTTCGCCCAAAGCACGCCACTGCTCAAAGCTTTCAAGAAAACCCTGGTACTGCTCTTGTGCGGCCTCATTAAACAACGCCGACGCATCGTCACAGCGATCCGCCACCTGATCGGCATTTTCAGCAAAATCCGTCTCCAACTTCTGCAAGGCGCCGAGATCTGATGCATCACCCATCTGTAACTGAGCGGCATAACACTGATAAAGGTCGCGATCCGCGTTGACCAAAAGCAGCAGCGCATCTTTCAGATCGGAAATCTGTTTCTGATGAGCAGCAGAACCAGAGGATGATTGAGTCGCATTTTTAACGGCCGCTTCCGCAAGCTTCACCGCCTGATCCAGCTCAGTCGTGGATAGTGCAGGCACACTGACCGTCTCCGTAATGCGCTTCCCAATCTGACCAATAACGTTTTCCACTGAAAACGAGGGCGCATTCGTATCGCCTTCCACAGGCACCAATTTTATGGACTCTTCTGCGACCACCTGAACCGCCTGCTCGGCAATCGATTGAGCAACTTGTTTCACCTGCTGCATTGCTTTTTCAGCCAGCAACCTTACCTCTGGAGACAGCGCACCGACACGCTCAACAGCTTCTGCTGCGGCCTGAGCAAAAAACTGTTCATCCTTACTCAATTCTTCAGCCGATATGCCAGAAACCTGTTCTTCCAAAATACCGACGATAGCATCGAGCTGATTCCGCATCGAATCAAAGACCTCAATTTCCTTCGCCATATCTTTGTTCAAAGCCAGCATCTCATCACGAAGCTCCGTCGTGAACGTAACCGTATTGCGGCTCGCGGTACTCCAGTTTTTAAACTCTGCCTCAAAATCCTTATACAACGCATTCTCCTCAGCAGAAAATGCCGCACTGGCCTCCTTCAGCCGTTCCTGAACCTGTTTAATGTTTTCACTGTTTTCCAAATCGATCGTATCCAACTGATCAAGATTGGCTTCGTCCAGTGCTGCCGTCTGAGCAATCAATGCCTGATAGGCATCGCGGTCCGCATTCAACAACACCCGAATACCTCCATCCAACTTGGTAATCGCCGGTACATCGGTTTCAAGAATACTCATGAAAGTTTCATTCATGGTTTTATCGACTGACTTCGTCATTTTTCCCATCTGCGTCAGGCTGATCAACCCTGACAGCGCCAAGCCGGCAATCGGAACCACGGAAATCCAGATCATTTTATGTTTAATTGTCATCCTTCACCTCTAAAAAAAAACCCTCGTTCAACCAGACAGTAAGCCAAGCAGCAGAGCATTTTACATAGCAAACTCTACCCTATCTACATGCCCAATAAGATAAAAATCCACCTTTTCATAGAGCGTATCCACCCAAACCTCGAATGTACAGTCAACTCACTAATCCTAAAAAGAGCAGTTGAATTTCATAACATAAGGATTTGGGAGCCGTCGTAGACGGGCGTTAGGACTCTTCCTTTTAGCCATTTG
>JAFGWS010000112.1 GCA_016937035.1 Pontiellaceae bacterium | reverse complement strand
GCAGGGTGTTCTTAAGCTGATCGGTTAAAATTTCTATCGACCCCCCAACACGATGGCGGAGCCCGGGTTTTCCGGGTTCCGCCTTTTTGGTGAGTCTGTGTAGAAAAAGGCGGTTTCATCCGTGCTGGAGATTCTCTGAAGGAAGCCGGTCCGCTCGACGCGGAATCAAAAAATTGCGCGAAAGATTGTTATTCAGGGGAAACGCGATAGATTAACGGCATGAGGTTTTTGTTATACAACATCTGTTACGGAACCCACGGAAACCAGAAACGATTTCCGTTGTTGGGGCTGTTGGGATGTACGCATAATCATCTCGGCGAAATATCCCGGTTTATCAAACAGCAGAATCCCGACGTGGTCGGTCTGGTTGAGGTCGATGCGGGCTCATATCGCTCGAAGCGTAAAAGTCAGGTGGAAACACTGGCTCAAGATATGGGTCATTTTCACGCTTACTGTTCAAAATATGCCGAAGACTCGCGGTGGCAGCGCATTCCTGTTTACAATAAACAGGGCAACGCCTTCCTGGCCAAAGATACCATTCACGGCGAGCGATTTCATTATTTTGAGCGCGGCATGAAAAAACTGGTAATTGAGCTGGAACTGGAAACGGTTACCTTTTTCCTTGTTCATTTGGCGCTCGGCTATAAGGCCCGACAGGCGCAGATTCTCCATCTGTACGACATGATCAAGGAGACGAGTCGACCCCACATTGTGGCCGGCGATTTTAATGCTTTTATGGGCGAGGACGAAATCCGCCTGCTGATGTCGGCCAGCGGACTCAAGAATGCCGATCAAAATATGCAGCCGTCTTTTCCCAGCCATAATCCCAAACGCCATCTCGATTTTATTCTGCACAGCCCGGAGATTACTGTGACGCATTTTGAGATGCCCCGAGTATTCCTGTCCGACCATCTTCCGCTCGTTATCGATTTTGAGGTTGGATAATGACTACACACTCGCCCTTAACGGAACGGTTTTCATAAGCCTGAATGATTTGCTCAGGCGTTCCTTCGGTACATTCCTCAAATTTCTTGGTAAGTTCGCGCCCGACAAATACCATTCGTTCTGTGCCGAGGTATTCGCTGATTTCGCCCATAAGTTTGAGCAGGCGGTAGGGCGATTCATAGAGTACGATCGGAAGGTCGGCCTCTTTCCATTTTTCAAGATCACGTTTGCGTCCTCCACTTTTGTGCGGAAGAAAGCCGGCAAAGATAAAGCCTTTTTCTCCGTAGCCGCTGAGGGCTACGGCCGTAGTTACGGCGGCAGGGCCTGGAATGGAGGTGATGGGAACGCCGGCCTGACGGCAGAGGGCGGTAACGCGCGAGCCGGGGTCGGAGATGCCCGGCATGCCGGAGTCGGTGACCATAGCGACGGCCTGACCTTCCCGGATGCGGTCGATGATCTGCTCTGCACGCTGGATTTCATTAAATTTGTGGCAGCTCTGGAGGTGCGTTTTAATCTCATAACGCTCGGTGAGCCGCCGGGTGTGGCGGGTGTCTTCAGCCATAATCAGGTCGGCTTCCTGAAGGGTTTCGATGGCGCGTGCGGAGATGTCACCCAAATTGCCGATTGGGGTTCCTACGATATAAAGGCCTGGTTCCATAAATTATCTGTTTTGCTCGGTGAGCGAGTTGAAGTAGGCATCAAGGCGTTGAGGAGCGTTTTGCTGAATGGCCTGGTTAAGGGTTCGGAATAAGCGGGGCAGAGCTTCTTCGGTTGAGGTTACGGCCTCGCGTCCGTTTTCAGTGATGGTTGTGATGATTCGTCCGGATTGATCTTTAACTTCTACGGTGAGGTTGAATCGGTAAAAGAGCAGGTCATCGGTCCGTTTCCCCGTGTCGGTAAAGGAAACGTGTCCCTGCAGGGTTAAAACCGCCGGATCGCCGACGGTGAAGCCGTAGCGGGTGATCATTTCTTTCAGGATTTCAGTCGCGCGTTCGTTGGTGTCCCCATCGATATGAATGGAGACGTGGATTTTTTCGCTATTGGTTGAAAGAGCGGTCTTGATCGCGGCAATGGAGTAGGGCGGTGCAGCGGCAATAGCGGTGGGTGAATGGATCACTTTCAGTTGCTGGAGGAGGAGTGTGGTTTCATCTGCAAGTTGTGAGGCAGCTCGGAGCTGTGCGTGTTTCTGTAAAAGGGTGTCTACCTCATCTGCGTAGGTGAGGAATGTTTGAACGCGGCGAGAATTCTCGTCGATCTGATTTTGGTAAATGGCGGCGGTTTTTGGTCGGTCGATGTAGGCAATGGCATGATAACGCCCAAGATCATCTTTCCACGCTTCGGCGTGCTGAATATTGATCAGGGTCTGTTCGGAAAGAATATTGATGTCGGAGCTCATTTCAGTGGTGCGGGAAAGCTGTTTTTCCGTTTCGCTGGTTACATCAATCAAGCGCTCCGTGGCTTCAATGTGGGATTTGAAGATTCTCGAAAGGTTGGCCGCGGCGGCGTATTCGGCAGTTTGTCGGGAGTTGCCTGCACCTATGGCCGACAGATAGCGGTCTTCCGGATAAATCGATTTCGGGTTCTGCAGCCAATCGGGCTCCTGCGAGGTCATACAACCTGCAGTTACGAGCGCGATGAGCAATAAGAGTGGTTTGAAAGAGGTACGCATGAGCTCCTTTAGTTGAGATAGGCCGATTCAAGCACATTCAGTCGATCTGTATCAATCCGTACGTCGGTTCTTTCGTCGGAATAAATAAGCGAGTTGTTTATGTCGTAATAGTTGATCCGGAGATCATATACGCCTTCATCAAGATGGATTTCGCGCACGGCCGCCTCGGCCGGAAAGAAGCGTGAAACGCGCAGATCGGCATTTTCGGTTTGGTCCGTCGCCACATCGGTAAAGATTCGAATAAGGAAGGCTAGAGCGCCGTCGTTCACATCTTGAACCATTTTTTCCTTCGCTCGTTCGGTGGCCAGCCCCTTAACAACAGCGCGGGTCAGCGTTTTTAAATAAATGAGCGGCTTTTTTATGGAGAAGGTTTCTTCGGCCGCATTCTCAATGCTTTCAATCGGCTGGAGGTCTGCGGTGGGGCCTCCGGAAATAACCACTTCAACGCGCTGTACGCGGGACGGGATCTTATACATCGATGGGAGTTGAAACTTGAAATGATAGCCCTCTCGAATATCAGGCCAGGCAATTACTCCAAAGTCGTCGAGGCGTTGTTTTCCCAAATAGTCTTCGTCGGTGCTCGCGAGCACAATGAGGTCTTTTTCGGTGTGGATATAAAAGGTGTCCGCCTTTTTTTCGGGCGACCGGCCGTAAAATGCAATCAAATCCAGACGGGCCTGGTCTTTTGTGCTTCGCTCCTGTTCGTCCGACAAGTCGGGTTGCGGGAAGGGGTGGATGTCGGGCTGGAGTTTCCACGCCTGATCAATGCGTTCAAGATCAATGCGCACATCATCCCATTTAGCATCCTTTCGGTAAAGCAGTACGCCCAGATAGCGACCCAACGCCGAATCTTGGAAATAACTTTTTCCAGGACGAAAGGGCACCTTTGCCTCTTCTGCATTACTGAGCTCCAGCGCCATTTTTCCATATTTATCGTCGAGCAGTTTTACTTTGTTGTCGATGCGGCGTATTTCGACGAGGGCGTCGTCGTCCTGATTCAGCGCCAGATAGTTGAGGGCTTTGAAGAGGTTGAGATATATATCTTCATAATCTTCTCCAGCATAATCGAGCACATTATCGTTGAGCAGGAGCGAGGTTGCCGCACGTGATAGGCTCTTGGTAAAGTTTTCGTCAATGGCCCGCTCCGCCATTTCGAGATATTCGTTACTTTCTTTGTACTCTCCGTTCCAATGGAGGAGCATGCCCATGTCCAGATAAAAGAGCACGCGGTCTTTGGGTTTATAGGCCTCGTTGCGCGCAGCGTCTATGCGGGCAATAGCTGCGGGATAGTTACCCTTCGCCAGCATTTCATCGGTGCCCGCATAGTGCGATTTGTCCGTCCGCAACAGATTGCATCCAGAGAGAAACAGCACAGAGGCAGTCAGAAATAGTGGCAGGCGCATATTCAAAGGTGGATTCCGCGGTGCAGTTGCCTGCACCGATTTGAGGAATGTTTATCTTTAAAGTTTTATACGGGGCTTCTTGATGTATTTTTTAATTTCACCGTTGCCCATCCACACTTTTTCGCCGGACTCGAGTTGTACCAGTTCCATGTTTGCCTGATAATAAACGACCGCCCTTTTTCCGGATTCGTCGACGATGCTGTTAATACTTCCGATCAGCATATAGTCGGCACCGGTTTCGGCCGCCAGACGTTTCTGGGTTTCCGCTGAAGACCACGTCTGCTGCTGCATCAGTTCATCCCGCAATGCACTTCGTTCAGTGGAGCTGGCCACTACGCCTGCACGACCGCTGTTAACCAATGCGCGCTCGAGATCTTTGGTGATTACTTCGGTCTGAATATGCTCACTGCTTTGGTTTCGGACTGGACCGACAATAATTTTCGGCTTCTTTTCGTATTTCGCAATATGCTCCTGAACCCATTGATGACCCACCAGATCTTCCACCATGTCATCGGAAATCTGCCGTGCATCACTATCGTTCCAACCTCCGGAAATATCAATAATTTCCTCATGGTCCAAACGCTTAACTTTGGTTTTGCAGGCCGGTGTTGCTGCGATGCCCACAATGGCAATAACAACGGTCAGCAAGTGAATTTTTTTCATGTCGATCTCCTTGATTTGGTTTGTCGGTCAGTAGGTCTTAACATAGTTCGTCTTTTTCAACTGCGTGATCCATTCGTCATGGAGACGTTGTTGTTCTTCCATTAACAAGACCTCGTTGATGCGCTCGCGCACTTCCTCAAATGTCAAGTACCCGGCTTCTCTTCGGCCTTCAATTTTAATGATATATAAGGCTTCGCCAGAACTGATGATGCTGCTGATTTCTCCGGTCGAAACCATTTTCAGCTCTTCCTGTAATATTTCCGGGAGGGACTCCAGTTCAATCCATGGAAAATCTCCACCCTGCTGCGCATTCTCCCCCTCAGATTCGGTTTTGGCAATTTGGGCAAAGTCGGCACCGTCTTTGAGTTTTTTGAGAATGTTTTCCGCCTCTTCCCGTTTAACCTGCTGTTCCTCTGTAGTGGTTCCTTTGTTCAGCATGATGGCACGGAATTTTATCCCTTCCGGAATAGCAAATTCCTCTATATTCTCGTCGTACGCATCTCGAATCTGTTTGGGTGTAACACGTGCTCGACGGATGACCCGGTCGGAAGTCATCATACCGACAATAATTTTTTCCCGGATGGTCTGCATATATTCTTCTCTCGTCATTCGCCTTTCGGTGAGCATCCGTTCAAAAAGAGCTTCATTGCCGCCATAAGATGAATTTATAATCCGTTTGATCTCCTCGGTCACATAGCGATCAGGAAGGGCTCCGCCTGCGTTCTTATAATCCTCAATAATCAACTCCTTCTCAATGAGATCATTCAAGATTGTTTTAAAAAGGAGGTCCAGTTTTTCATAGTATTCTGCTTCACTTGAGCTGGTCCTTTGAAGTTCTGGTTGCTGGGGCTCAACAATATCCAGAATTTCGCCCACCGTAATGGCGCGGTCATTTACTTTGGCTGCATAACCGTCGACCATATTTTTCCGGACCTGTGTCTGATTGGTTTGGGCTCCGGCACACAGACCGTGCCCAATGAGTAAGATTGGTAAAAATAATTTTTTCATAACGAGAAGCACTCTAGGTCATCACACCCGCCTGTGCAATATTGAAAAGCAGCCGTACATAGATAATTCCACCCGCTTAAACTGTTGTTTTCTATCGCATTCATCGTGTCAGAATCTCTCTCTGCAGTCGATTCAGACAGGGATTTAAGTTTTCCGTTTAAAAAAACCGAAAGAATCATGACGTCATGGGCAGTTTCCCGATGAGAGTTCATTGGAGTACGCGCGATTGATCCTTCGATCCCAGAAGGAGCGCGAGTGGTTGCCCTCTGATGTCTGATCGGAATCCATATTTTAATTTTCGGTGTTTGGATTCGGAGGCGCGGAAGATCGGTTTTGGGGTTGATTCTCCAGCTCGTCTTCCTCTGAATCTGTCAGAAGACATTCGTGCCATTCGCCCTGCTCGTTTTTCTCAAAGACAAGCTCCATGTTTTCCATCTTTCCGTCGACTTTATGCCCTATGCTGAAGTGGACCGGGGCACCGGGAGCTGATTCTGTTTTAATCATGGATACGGCAACAATCTCAATGTCAGGGAGTCGGCGCCGGAGAAGTTGTGCGGCTCGTCCGGTCGACGGTCGGATTTTCAGAAGAAATGGTTCTGCCTTTTCTGTGTTCAACTGTACCAACGCGGAATAGAGGGAAGATGAAGAAACGTCCTCACCCATTTCCTGTCGGAGTGTCAGGGCATTCATCAGTGCGTCGCAGATACGTGGATCTGCATAGGGACTCATGATTTCGGCTGCCGCTTCCGCAACGGCCTGGTTCCCGCTGCCGATGGCGGCAATCAGCGGAAGGCGTGCGGTCTCGCCCGCCTCTTGAAGAAGCTTTTTGGCTCGGGAAGCGCTGTTCTTATCGGCCAGTTGGCGGATCAACATCGGGATGTGCGCACGCACCGGCTGAGGATCGCTTTTTTTGAGCTCATCGGCAATGTCTTCTAGCGAAGGGAAATCGGGGTTCAGGGCAGAGAGCATGCCCCAGAAGTCGAGATATTGCGACGGTGCGCCTTCCCATTCCTTCCGCAGGTTAAACCACTCTTTCGCCTCCTTGACGGCGGTGCTTTGGGCGCGGTTTTTTATGAGATCAAAAGAGGCTTCACCGATTCTTTCCAAGGCCAGACAGGCGGATTCGCGGATGATAGAGCTGGGGTGTCCTGCGGCATCAACGAGTGTTGCAACGGTAGAGGGGTCGTGTTCAATAATCGAGGCTGCTGTTTCAGAACAGTCCTGTCGTGACTGATCTGCAACCGCCAATATATACCAAATCCGTTCGCTTCCTTTGGTCGGCAGGGTATCACGCTCCCGCAATAGGCTTATGGCTCCAGCTCTGACAGCATCGTCGGTGTTGCTCAATGCATTGAGGGCATGTTGGACGGCCGTTTCACCCATTTCGGTCAGCGCCTCCTGAGCGGCTTGGTTTAGCGGGGGAGTGCCCGAGTTTCGTATTTTCAAGAGCAGGTTTGCTGCATCGGTTCCTCCGGTTTGGGCCAAGGCTGAAATACAGGCTTTGCGAATCTCTACAGAACTATCTGTAGACATTAATTTGCTGATCAGCGCCGGGCTTCCACTAACCTTTCCGAGTTGACCAAGGGAGCGAATTGCGGCCAATTGAATTTCAGGTACTTCATCGTTCAGTGTTTCTGTAAGTCCCGAAACGGCCCCCGAAACTCGAAGCATACCGAGCGTCTCGGTTGCTTTGAGGCGGGCGGTTTCACTTTCGTTTTTCAGCATGGCAATCAATGGAGTCGAGACCGAGAGATCACCGACAGAAACCAGTGCATCCAGTGCAGCGAGCATAACCTCTTCGTCTTCGTCGTTCAGGCATGCAATCATGTGGTCGACGGACGCTCTGCTTTTTAAATCTCCCAGCGCCAGAACGGCGGCCTTTCGCACCTCCGCTTTCGGGTCTTTAAGTGCTTTCTGAAGCTTTTCGATATCGTTTTTGGTTTTCCACTTTTCGACATCGTCAACCGTACGGCTGCATCCGAGCAGGGTGAACGCCAGACCGGCAATGATCAGGATGTGAAGAGACCTCATATTCTGCACCGAAATTTTATGCGCTCTTGATCAGCATTGCGGAATTTCCTGAAAGTTTAATCCAGTAAAGAATCCAGCAGATAAAGCCGATCGGGGCTGCGATCAGTCCAAGAAAGGGAATTATGGTGCAGAGCGTCAGGGCGCACATCGCCAAACCAATGGTTTTAGTTGAGGAGAGATCATTCGCCACTAAGCCGCGCTGTTCAAATTCTTTTTTCTGAGATTCCGCCAGTCGTTTGACCGTAATAAAATGCCAAGCGAAATTGAAAAACGGGATCAGTAAAAGCCAAATCTCGGCTGGATGTTGTGTTCGGTTTTTCGGGGCGCAGCGCTGAAATGCGATATAGAGCGATCGCAGATAAAACAAGGTGGGTATCAGGCTGATAATAAGGATGAAGAAAAGAATGATGCCCAGCAGCGCTGTGCCTCCGTGCCCCAGTTCGAGAAGGCTTTCTACCATCTCTTCTGTTTTATAGATCAAATTTTCCATGCGTTCTCCCGGTAGGTTAATTCGTACAGAGTGAGTTAAAGATCCGTTAAATTCAAGGGCTGTCTCACAGAATAGTAATCTTTCCGCCTGCCTCTCCGCATCGCGAAATTCTGGGTGGGCCAATACTTAAATAAAATTTGAATGCTGGTGATAATTAGTTTGAGCCGTTTTTAGGGGAGTGTGAATTGGGGTAGGGTTGGTTTAGTGAAACGTGTGAAAATGTACGACAGAGATGGGTGTTTGGATATTCCTTATGAAAACACCCCTTGCTTGATCCGCAAATATTATTGCATTTTTCCAGCATTTTTTCCTAGACAGGTGAGGCTGGAAATATTAATCAAAAACCACTTAAACAAACAAACGAGGTATACAACATGGCAACTAATCCTATCGGGAAAAATACAAAGACAATCGGAATCAACATGTCCAAGAAGATGGCTGATGAGTTGGAGAACCGCGCAAGCTCTATGCACCTCTCCACAAGCAAATACTGCAAAGTAATCCTGACCGAATGGTTGGAATCCGGCAAAAAGCTTACGCTGCAGGAAAAGAAATAACATCGATCTTCTTGATGTTTGGCCGGCCCTCTTTGGAGGGCCTTTTTTTTGATATTTTGCTGGCGAAATAATACGGTCAATTCTTTTTTTCAGACGCGATCTGAAGGAGTCGGCCAGTGTGCGCATTTAACTAGGAAATGGCTTGTAATACCGAAGCGGTAAACTATTTTCTATAGCTCGTTTTTGTATAACTGAATAGAATTAAAACCGAGGAAAAATCATGAATCTCAACCTAGTTGCAAACACTATCCGTGGGCTGGCCATGGACGGTATTCAAGCCGCGAACTCCGGACATCCGGGCATGCCGATGGGTATGGCCGATGTTTCTGCAGTATTGTGGGCCAAATATCTGAAGCACAATCCGCACAACCCTGCGTGGCCGGATCGCGACCGCTTTGTTCTTTCTGCGGGCCACGGCTCCATGCTGATTTACAGCCTGCTGCACCTCGCCGGATACGATCTTCCGCTCGACGAACTCAAGAAGTTTCGGCAGTGGGGTTCTCTGACGGCTGGGCACCCGGAATACGGTCACACGGTGGGTGTTGAAACCACCACGGGTCCGCTGGGGCAGGGGTGCTCCAACGCCGTCGGTATGGCCATCGCCGAGCAGATGCTCGCTGCGCGTTATAACAGCGAAGCGCAAAAGATCGTGGATCACTTCACCTACGTTATTGCTTCCGAAGGTGAATTCGAAGAAGGCATCTCTCACGAAGTATTCTCGCTCGCCGGCAACCACGGGCTCGGCAAACTGGTGGTTTTCTACGACCAGAACTTTATCTCCATCGAAGGAGACACGCACATCACTTACACCGACGACGTTCGCATGCGTATGGAAGCCTACGGCTGGCAGGTGCAGGAAGTGGATGGGCATAACCACGACGAAATTTCCGCCGCCATTGAAGCCGCTCAGGCCGAAACGGAAAAGCCTTCGGTCATCATCTGCAACACCAAAATCGGTTTCGGTTCTCCTAACAAAGAGGGTTCGCACGATGTACACGGTGCTCCGCTCGGCGAAGAAGAGATCCTGCTGACCAAGAAAAACCTCGGTATGCCCGAAGATAAATTCTTTGTGCCGCAGGAAGTGCGCGACATCTTTGCCGCTCGCGTTGAAGAAATGAAGCAGGTGGAAGCGCTCTGGAATGCCGAATTTGCCAAGTTCGCTCAGACGAATCCGGCAAAAGCATTGGAATGGGACAAGGCTCAGCAGGGTGAACTCCCGGCAGATCTCGAAAGCAAAGTGGATATCTTTGAGGCGGGTTCTTCGATGGCCACCCGCGCTTCCTCCGGGAAAGTCATCAATGCGCTTGCAAAGGAAATTCCTTACCTCGTCGGCGGGTCTGCTGACCTTGCGCCTTCAAACAACACCTACATGGCCGGTCTCGGCGATATTGGAAAGAATGCGTTTGCAGGTCGCAATTTCCACTTTGGGGTTCGCGAACTCGGTATGGCCGGCGTTATGAGCGGGATTCAGCTGCACGGCGGCTTCCGTATCTTCGGCGGCACCTTCTGCGTCTTTGCCGACTACGTTCGTCCGGTTGCCCGTTTGGCAGCGCTGATGGGCATTCCGGTTATTTATGTCTTCACGCACGACAGCTTCTGCGTCGGCGAAGACGGCCCGACGCATCAGCCGATTGAAACGGTAATGAGCCTGCGCATGATTCCGAATATGACCGTTATTCGTCCGGCGGACGCCACCGAAGTGGCCGCCAGCTGGGTGGCTGCGCTGGAAAATAAAACCGGCCCGACCGCGCTCTGTCTGACCCGTCAGAACCTGCCGACCATCGACCGTTCCGTTTATCCTGCTGCAAGCAATGTCAAGAAGGGCGCTTACACGCTCTGGCAGAGCGGCGAAGGCAATCCGGAACTGCTGATGCTCGCGACCGGTTCAGAAGTGGAAATGACGCTCGCCGCCGCGCAGAAGCTCGGCGAAGAAGGCAAAAACGTGCGTGTGGTCAGCATGCCCTCCTGGGAGCTGTTCGAGAAGCAGGACGAAGCTTATAAGGAATCTGTCCTTCCGTCCTCCTGCAGCAAGCGCATGGCGGTTGAGGCGGGCACCAGCTTCGGCTGGCAGCGCTACGTTGGTCGCTGTGGTGTAATGGTCACTAAGGATGACTTCGGTGCGTCCGGGCCGTTTAAGGTGCTGCAGGAAAAGTTTGGTTTCACTGCCGATAACATCTATGCCAAGGCAAAGGAACTGATCGGCTGATTTTCGATCACAGAGTATTCCGCAGAACGCCCCGGGATCTCCGGGGCGTTTTGCATATTTATCCATTCTTGAAAATCAGGTCGATTTTTCATTGATCAACTGCTGTTGTTTCGGTCATTTTCCTTGGTCATTAACTTGTACAAATGAGGACATAGACCCATGGAACTCGACCCAACAAAGATGGCGGATTGGCAGATTGCGGAAGCGGCGGAAAAAGAGATGCTTCCCATTGAACAGGTTGGAGAAAAGCTCGGTCTCGTTCCGGGAGAGCTTTCTCCGCGTGGACGTAACATTGCGAAGATCGACTATCCGAAAACCTGGCAGCGTGTGAAGGACCTTCCGTGCGGAAAATATGTTGATGTCACGGCCATCACGCCCACGCCGCTGGGTGAAGGAAAAACCACAACCACCATGGGCCTTGTCGAAGGGCTGGGTCGCATCGGTAAAAAACCGGTCGGGGCGATCCGTCAGCCCAGTGGAGGTCCTACCTTCAATATTAAGGGTTCCGCCGCCGGCGGTGGGTTGGCCCAATGCATTCCACTCGCTCCTTTTTCGCTCGGTCTCACAGGCGATATCGACGCGGTCACGAATGCGCACAATCTTTGTATGGTCGCGCTCACTGCCCGAATGCAGCATGAAAATAATTATGACGATGAACGGCTCGCCCAGATCGGTATTCCGCGACTCGATATTGATCCCGAACAAGTGCAGATCAAATGGGTAATCGATTTCTGTGCGCAGTCTCTGCGCCACATTACCATCGGTAAGGGCGGGAAAATGGACGGATACGAAATGGAATCCGGATTCCAGATCAGCGTTTCCAGCGAACTGATGGCGATTCTTGCGGTATCCGACAGCCTCAAGGATATGCGGGAACGCATTGGTAAAATGGTGGTGGCTTACAGCCGCAGCGGAAAAGAAGTGACTACCGCCGATCTGGGGGTGGACGGCGCGATGACCGCGATCATGGTCGAGGCGCTCAATCCCAATCTGGTGCAGACTATTGAAGGAAACCCGGTACTGGTTCACGCTGGTCCATTCGCGAATATTGCCATTGGCCAGAACTCCGTTATTTCCGATATGCTCGGCGTCCGTATGGGCGACTATCTTGTCACCGAAAGCGGCTTTGGAGCCGACATCGGTTTTGAAAAATTTTGGAACCTCAAGTGCCGTTGTTCGGGGCTGAAACCCGACGCCGTCGTGATTGTGGCCACCGTTCGTGCGCTGAAAATGCACGGCGGCGGACCGCTCGTAAAACCGGGAAAACCGCTCGATCCGGCCTACACGGAAGAAAATCTCGAGCTGCTCGAAAAGGGCTGCTCCAATCTGATCGCGCACATCAATATTGTGCGCCGAAGCGGCAGCTGCCCGGTCGTCTGCATCAACAGCTTCCACACCGATACCCAGGCCGAACATGACCTCATCCGCCGCATTGCGGAAGAAAACAATGCGCGTTGCGCGGTTTCCGAGCACTGGCTCAAGGGCGGTGAAGGCGCTGTTGAACTGGCCAAGGCCGTGGTGTCCGCCTGCGAAGAGGAGAACCATTTTGACTATCTCTACGATCTGGACCTGCCGCTTAAAGATCGCGTCAAATGCATTGCCACCGAACTCTATGGTGCCGCCGGTGTGGATTGGTCTCCGACCGCCGAAAAGAAAATTGCCCAGTTCCAAGCCGATCCCGACGTCGCTGGGATGGGCATCTGCATGGTTAAAACCCACCTCAGCCTCTCCCATGATCCCGACTTTAAAGGGGCTCCGAAAGGTTGGCGACTGCCGGTTCATGATGTGCTGATCTACAAAGGTGCCGGCTTTATTGTTCCTGTGGCGGGCGATATTAAGCTGCTGCCTGGAACCAGCTCAAATCCCGGCTTCCGCCGCATCGATGTTGATGTCGAAACCGGCAAAGTCACCGGGCTGTTTTAAATGCCATGACTATCATCACCACGGAGATACAGAGACACGGAGTTTTTATTCCTCAGTGACTCTGTCCTCCAGCGCAGCGGGTGGTAAGCTAAAGAATGTCGTATTGAGTGCTTCGCTGAGCGGGCACATAACCCGCTTCGCGGATGAGGTTGATCACCTGCGCTTCGTTCACACCGTAATTGACTCCCGTGGCGCTCACCACTTCTTCGGTCATCAGTACACCACCGTAGTCGTCTGCGCCGAAGTTGAGCGCAAGCTGTGCGACATCCGGCCCCTCGGTCACCCAGCCAGCCTGCAGGTGCGGAACATTGTCGAGCACCAGTCGCGCAATCGCAATCATCCGCAGATAATCGACGCCGGTCTGTCGGCGCGGACATTCTATTTCGGTGCGGTTCGGCGAAAAGCTCCAGGGAATAAAGGCCGTGAAGCCTCCGGTTCGGTCCTGCAGCTCGCGCACCTTAACCAGATGCTCAATACGTTGCGCGGATGTTTCGCCGAAGCCGTAAACCATGGTTGCCGTCGTTTTGAGGCCCAGTTCATGCGCGGTTTCCATTACATTCAGCCAGACCTGCGAGCGCGTCTTTTTCGGGCTGATGCGCCGGCGCACCTCGTCGACTAAAATCTCTGCACCGCCGCCCGGCAGGGACTGCAATCCCGCATTTTTCAGGCGGACGAGGCACTCGCGGATGGAGATGCCTTCTTCCTGCGCCAAAAACTCAATCTCGGTCGGAGAGAGCGAATGAATCCAGATATCCACCTGATCGCGAATGCCGGAAAGACACGCTTCATAATAATCAAGTTTCAGATCGGGATTCAGACCGCCCTGTATCAGGATCTGCGTGGCGCCTTTTTCTGCAGCGCGCTTTGCTTTTTCCACGACCTTCTCCGGCGTGAGGGTATACGCACGCTTGTTCCCGGGCTTTGTATGGAACGCGCAGAATTTACAGTCGGTCACACAGACATTGGTGGTGTTCAGGTTTTTGTCGACAACATAAGTTGCCTGCTCGCCCGGAACCGCCGCCTTACGCCGCAGCGCCGCCACGCGGCCCAACTCCTGAAACGGGGCCTCGTCGAGCAGGATCATCGCATCATCCGCACTCAGTCGTTCGCCGGATTCAACGCGGCTAAGAATCTTTATTGTAGACGCAGCATCCTGCTGCGTTGTTTCCGCAGGGGCATGACGCGGCAGGATGCCGCGTTTACATTGATCATACACGGAATTGGTCAGCACCGGTTCGTGGCCGTGGTTGCGCAGAAACTCTTCCATCTCATCGGCCGAGAAAAACTTTTGGCTCTCCGGTGCGCCCGCCGCCTTCGCGATGCGCTCGTTCAGGCTGGTGCCGCCGATGTCGTCCACGCCGCTGTGAGTCAAGACGCCGAGCAGCTTGCGGTCCATATAATTGACCAGCATGCGAACGTGCGGAACGTTGTCCAGATAGATGCGCGTCAGCGCCGCCACGCGCACTTGTCGATCGCCCGTTGGGCCATATTTAACACCCAGCGCCTTTCCGTTTGCCTGAAAGGGCAGGGGAATGGCTGCTTTGAATCCGCCGGTTTCATCCTGCAGCGCACGCAGTCTGGAAAGGTGATCCACAATGTGCTCGTCCTGTTCAATGTGGCCGAACAGCATCGTCGCATTTGTCGGCAGTCCCAGCTCATGTGCAGTCCGGTGTACATCCAGCCACTGCTCCGCCGGAATCTTGGTTGTCGCAATCTTTTTGCGGATATCCGGATGAAAAATTTCTGCGCCGCCGCCTGAGATTGATCCAAGCCCGCTCGCCTTCAGCCGTTCCAATGTTTCGCGCACAGAGAGACCCGCGTTGTCGGCAATCCAGTGAATCTCCACCGCCGTCATGCCTTGCAGCAGCACGCCCGGGAGTGTCTCGCGCGCCAGCGAAAACAGCTCTTCATAATAGTTCAAGTCGAGCTCCGGAATCATTCCTCCCACGATATGCAGATCCGTCAGATTCCAGTCCTTCGCGCGCTCTAGGTTTTTACGCGCTTCATCCAGCGTGGTGATATACGCATCCGGTGCATTTTCCGGTCGCCAGAATGAGCAGAGCTTGCACTTTACTGCGCACCGGTTTGTCGGGTTCAGATTGTGGCTGTGCACATAATAAGCGCGGTTTCCATGACGTGCCCGCCGTATGGAATCTGCACGCACCATCAGCTCCGCGGTCGGCATCTCCCGCAGCATCGCCAGCGCGTCGTCATCTGTTATCCGTTTCTGATTCCGCTCACTCATAAACACGGTTTTAGTCGCAAAAAAAAGGTGGTTCTAAACAAAGTCAAAACCGCCTTTTTTTACCTAATCCTGAAAGGCTGTTTGTGCAAAGTGGTATAGGCTGCGGCGCCAGGTGAGGAATTCATGCGCAGTGCCGGGCGACACATAGTATCCGCTTTTGACCCCCATTTCTTCCAGCGAGTCGGAGGCCGGCTTCAGGCTGTCTGGGTTCTCCTTGCTGCCGCAGGTTACGAATACGTACTTGACCTTGCTCTTGAACGCATCCTTATCCTGAATCTCATCGGCCGAGATTGTGCCGCCGCTGAAGAGACCGATGTGCGAGAACACGTCGATATTATTCATCGTGATGGTTTTGGTTTCCATTGCGCCCATGGATAGACCGGCCATTCCGCGATGGGGCTGGTCGGCGAGGGTGAGGTAGTTTTTATCGACGTAGGGGATGAGCTCGTCGATCAGGACGGTCTGGAACGGCTTAACGTCAAAACTGGCGAGTCCGCCCATGCGCACATCGTTGGTCATTCCATAGGTCATAACAATGATGAAGGGCCTGATTTTGCCTTCAGCAATCAGGTTGTCCATGATCAGATTGGCGTGGCCTTGGTTGGTCCACGCAGTTTCGTCTTCACCCCAGCCGTGCTGGAGATAGAGCACCGGATAACGCCTGGACGGATCTTTTCCGTATCCCGGCGGCGTGTAAACAAATGCGCGGCGGCTGGTTTTCGTGCTCGGTGACGGGAAAAGGATCTGCTCTACGCGACCGTGCGGAACGTTTTTAAGGGCATAAAAGTCGCGGTCACTTGCCGGAATTTCAATGCCGCTTTCCCAGCGGATGGAGCCGTAATAGTTTTTAGCGCCCGGATCGTTGAAGGTGCCGCCGTCGATCGTGAGGCGATAATAGTGGAATCCTTCATCAAGCGGACCGGAGGTGGTACCCATCCATACGCCGTCCTCGTCCTTGCTCAACGTGGTTCCGCCGCGCTGACCGCCGAGCCCGAGGCTTGCGCTGACGCTTTGGGCCTGCGGCGCTTCCACGCGGAAGCGGACATAGCCCTGCGAGTTAACCTGCGGGTATTGCTGTCCGGGTTGGTTGAGTTCAGAAGGTTTGAAATCTTCTTTCGGTTTTTCACTCTGGGCAATGCCCGTTCCTGCTGCGACGATCGTTGCAAACAATGCAACACTCAGTGTGTGGTTCATTCTTCCTCCTTTTTTTGTGCTGATTAAACCAATTGAAACGGCGGTCTGTCAATTTAAGTGCAAAGATATGGAGTTGTGCTTCCCGCAGTCGGCATAGAAAAAAACCTCCGCACACCGGAGGGTGGCGGAGGTTGCTTTACTGCTTAATATTTATGATTTATTTGAACAGCAGCGGTGCAAGCACATGCAGGCTGCGGCGCCAGGTCTGGAATTCGTGCGCTGTGCCTTCGGATACGTAGGAAACGGCCTTGAATCCAGCATCGTTCAACGCTTTCGCGGCATTGTTGACGCTATCAGGACTTTCCTTGCTGCCCGCGCTCATGAATACGAGCTTGACCTTGTCCTTGTTGGCTTCGAGCTCAGCAGGTGTATAGGTGCCGCCGCTCATCAGTCCGTAGTATGAGAATACGTCGGGATTGGCCAGCGTAATGGTATGGGTTTCCATGCCGCCCATCGAAAGACCGGCCATAGCGCGATGTTCTTGATCAGCAATCGTCCGGAAGTTGGCGTCAACATAGGGAATCAGTTCATTGATCAAAACGGTTTCGAAGCCGGCACCCATGCCGCCCATCATACCACCGCCGCCAAAGCCGCCCATGCCGCCACCGGCCGGACGTGCTTCGCCACCGGCCGGAGCACCGCCGCCAAAGCCGCCGAAGCCGCCAGCCGGAGCTTCACCCGGAGCGCCACCACCAAAGCCCGGGAATCCACCTTCCGGGAATCCACCTTCCGGAGGACCACCAGCGCCGAAGCCGGGGAATCCACCTTCCGGGGGAGCGCCTGCCGGAGCACCGCCACCGAAGCCAGGGAATCCACCCGCCGGGGCACCTGCACCTGGAGCACCCGCCGGAGCACCTGCGCCCGGAGCGCCGCCCGGAGCCGCAGTACGACGTGCGCCGCCCGTTCTCCGGCCCATGCCCATGCCCATCATGCCTTCGTTGGTCATGCCATAGGTCATTACGATGATAAAGGGTTTGATTTTTCCTTCGGCGATAAGGTTGTCCATGATCAGGTTGGCCCGACCTTGGTTGCTCCAAGCAGTTTCATCCTCGCCCCAGCCATGCTGGAGATACAGCACCGGATAACGTGTGGACTGGTCCTTGTTGTATCCCGGCGGAGTGTAGACAAACGCCCGGCGAGAGGTCTCGGTGCTGGGCGAAGGGAACAGGATCTGCTGGACAAAGCCATGGGGAACATCTTTCAGCGCATAGAAATCCTGGTCTTTGGCCGGGATTTCTATGCCGCTTTCCCATCGGGTGGAGCCGTAATAGTTCAGCGTGCCGGGGTCGTTGAAGGTTCCGCCGTCGACCGACAGATGGTAATAGTGGAAACCTTCGTCCATCGGGCCTGCTGTGGTACCCATCCAAGAACCGTCTTCGGCTTTTTCAAGCACGGTGCCGCCGCTTCCGCCCAATCCGAGGCTGACGCTGACGGCCTGAGCCTGCGGGGCATCGATACGGAACCGAGCATAACCCTGCGAGTTGACCTGCGGGTATTCCTGGCCGGGTTGATTTAGTGAGGAAGGCTTAAAGTCGTCCTTGGGTTCTTCACTCTGGGCAAAGCCCGTCCCTGCTGCAACCATAGTTGCAAACAATGCAATGCTTAGCTTGTGGTTCATTTAGTTCCTCCTTATTGTAGTGCTTAAGCAGGAATAAAACGCATATTGCGTTATTTAAGTGCAAAAAAAGAACCTATTTGATCTAGAGGAAGAGGTTGCAGTTTTGAAAATGATGACTATGTGCGCAGCAGCTCTTCCGTCGTGTCCCAGTCGATACAGGCGTCCGTGATGGATAGGCCGTATTCCAATTCGGCGGAAATCTTCTGATTGCCTTCTTTGAGGAAGCTTTCCACCATGGCTCCGGTGATCGGGCAGTTTCGTTTGGCGCGCTGTTGTAGAATCTCTTTCCATACCTTGATCTGGTTGCGGGCCACCTTGTTTGCATTGGCGTGCGAGCAGTCGACCATCAGCGAGGGTCGGAGCCCGGCGGCTTCGAGTTTGCAGGCGGCATAAGTGACTTCCGGCGTTTCAAAGTTCGGCTGTTTGTCGCTGCCGCGCAGAACCAGATGGGTGTTCGGATTTCCACTTGTTGTGACCACAGCGGTGTGTCCGTCCTGATCGATGCCGAGAAAGCTATGCGGAATGCCGGCCGATTCAATGGCATTGATGGCGACCTGAATATTTCCATCGGTTGCATTCTTAAACCCGACCGGCATCGAGAGGCCGCTGGCCATTTCGCGGTGTGTCTGCGATTCCGTGGTGCGCGCGCCGATGGCAGACCAAGTGATCAGGTCAGCGGTGTATTGCGGCACTATTGGATCAAGAAACTCCGTCGCGATCGGCAGGCCCAGCTCAATAATGTCCAGCATCAGTTTGCGGGCGCTATGCAGGCCGTATTCCATGTCGCAGGAATCGTCAAGATGCGGATCGTTGATAAATCCCTTCCATCCGATGGTGGTGCGCGGTTTTTCAAAGTAGACGCGCATGACAATGAAATAACGGTCTTTTACTTCGTCCGCCAGTGAGGCGAGTCGGCGGGCATAGTCGAGCGCTGCCTTCGGGTCGTGAATCGAACAGGGGCCGATCACCACCAGCAGGCGGGGGTCTTCCAGATGAAGAATGTCACGCACGGTTTTTCGGTTGGCCAATATCTTCTCCGTCTCTGCCGCATTCAGCGGAAGCGATTCCTTGAGGTGGGCCGGGTAGATCAGCTTTTTAAGGCCGGTAATGCGCAGGTCTTCGGTTAAATGGATTTCATGTGTCATAATGCCGGCTAATTAATCATAGAAACCGGGCATTGGAAAGTGGGAGCTGAGGCAAATCGATTCGGCACGGAGTGTGCGCAGAATTATCTATTTTTTCATCTTATCAATCAGCTGATCAATCGTCTTATTATCAAGAGTGAACGAGGAATCTTCGGCAAAGCCTCTGAACTTTGCGACGACGTCCGCCCGGGGAGCCAACTGATCGTGAAGGACTGATAAATTACGCGAAAGCATTAATGCTTTTTCTGAGGCATGGGCGTATGCACCCGGTTCCTCGGTTTTGGCTGCCGAAGCATTGCGGCGGGTCGGAGTGATATTGATGTGAGTATCAATAGAGGGCGTTAATCTGGTTGGTCCGGTATTCATTTCTTTTCCTCATGATCGAACAATGAAACGAAGAAAGAATATTCCAAGCGGTGTCCGGTGTCAATGTTTGGAGATAGGGTTGGTTTCGATATCATTTGGTGCTCTTTTCGGTTAATATTTCTCTCAGTGCGCTTATGGATGCAGCTCCTTTATTCGCGCTTCCAGCTTTTCTGCGGTGACCATGCTGAAAAGGTCTGCTGTGAACGCCTGAAAGGCGGCGGGCGATTTAATTTTGAAGCGAAGATCCTCGGGATCTCCTTCAAATCCATTCGCCTTGTTATATTCTACAAAATAGTCAAAAATCTCCGGGTCCGATACATCAAAGACTCCGACGATTTCTGCACACATGCGCTGGGTTTCGGTGCAGACAACGGGCAGTCGAACCGAAATGCGCTGAGGATGGTAGGGGCGTAATTCAATGACATACGGGCAGATAACATAGTCGCAGGCCATAAGCTTTCCGATAATAGCCACCTCAACCGCATTGATGGTTCCATCGCTGAAGATCAGGTTGTCTTCTTCAAGATACGGAGCGTACGCACCGTCGGGTTCCGTGATTCTGAGCGGAGTAGTCAGTCGCCGTTTCATTGCCGCTGATAACGCAGAGTGAAAACCATAGCTCAGCGTTTCATCTTCAATGCCCAGTGGAGGAAGGAGCAAAAATTGATCCAGACCGTAATCGCTGAACCGCTGTTCGTTCATCTGGATCCGGACCGGCGAATTAACCTCCGTATTAATCTTCATCAGCGGGGTCTTCCGATCTGTATTAACACATCCGCTTAGGATGAAAAAAGCTGGGAGTATCAGCGAGATAAGATGTATTTTCATCAGATGCCTCTCTCTCCGCCGGCGGCATATTGAATATCGAACGAAGCTTCACACCCGCATGCACAGGTAACACGCAAGGCCTTGATTTGTCCGTTTTCAAAAATGGGTGTAAGCCGGATTTTTTCTGTCTGATCCCCGATAATTACCGGTTCCGGGTTTAGTTTAACCTGATTGGCTCGGATAATCGTTGAGAGGCGCTTTTTCGGTCGGTGAACGCCGCGTTGTTTGTGCACAACGTGTGATGCGCTGACAAAGGTACTCTTTTTCCACTGGTGTTCGCTGGTTTTCATGTGCTTTGTGTCAAGCAGGCCCGATGCCACAGAACGCATTGGAAATCACATTTCCGGAGCGGAAAATGGTGCCGATCGGCGGTTCCAATTTAAGTTCTCTGCTCAAGTTGCCGATAGAAGGGATGTCGCTGATAGTGTCGGAGGGTCCGGGACGGCGATGAGCAGGCAAGGAAGCTTGCTCGATTGAAACATAACTGCATCATCAAGG
>JAFGWS010000111.1 GCA_016937035.1 Pontiellaceae bacterium | reverse complement strand
TTGTATGCCATGGTTCGTGCCTGCCTATTTGATGATATCTGCTGCGGGTTTGTCAAAAATGTGATCGCTTACGAGCGCCTTGCCGATGATGTGTTCCTTAACAATACGGCGGGCCACTTTATCATCTACGTTTCCGTAAATAACGCGCGGCATTCCGGGAACTTCCACTTCCACCGTCGGTTCGGAGAAGCATAGGCCCATGCAGCCGGTCTGTGTGATCTTGGTGTCGGTCACGTTGTGGCTGCTCAGCTCGTCAAGGAAGGCGTCAAACGCTTCCTTGGCACCGGCCGCGATACCGCACGTTCCCATTCCGATGATGATGCGCGCCGACTTATCACTGCTGTCGCGCTGAGTCATCTCTGTCTTTTTTGCTTCGCGCAATTTGCGAAGATCTTCGAGTGTCATTTTTGCCATATTGCCCACCTTTCGTTAAAATTTCCGATTGTCGATTGCTGATTTTCGATTTCTGGGCGAATCACCGGCGATTTCGCTTCAACAATCTAAAATATTTTTTTCATTTTCTTCAATAAACTGCCTTAACAGGATCAGGCTCTCCATTTCGCTCAAATCTCCGAGCACCTCAGTCAGTTCGGCTTTGTTTGCCGTGTAGCTCATTTTGTTTACGCGGTGCCGGATGGTCAGGTCGCCTTCAAAGCCGTAACTGATCAGCCCAACCGCCGCTTGAGTAAAATTGCCGAATTCGGGAAGGTCGATGTGCGCCAGGTCGAGACTGAAACTTACCGTTGTTCCTGCGCCTTCCTGCGAACTGATCGCTACTGTTCCGTCGGTCATTTCAACCGTTTGGTAGAGGAAGGCGAGGCCGAGGCCTACTTTGCGGTGTTTGTGCTTCAGTCCGTCTGTGTAAAACGGGTCCTGCGCTTTCTCCAGCGTTTCCGCATTCATTCCTTTTCCGTTGTCGGCAATCACTACACTAAGATTTGAGTCTGTCTCCTCTACTTCAAGGGTTATCTTCTTTGCGCCCGCCTCAATCGAGTTGTGCACCAAGTCGGTGATCATATCGCATAGTGTGGCGTGCATTTTTTTATTGCGTATTACGTATTACGTATCCTGTTTTCTGTACTGCTGTTTCATCGGTCAATACGCAGTACGCAGTACATAATACGTAATATGCCCTTACTTTTCGTCGTATTGGTCAATGATTTTGCTCATCTGCTTCGTGGTCACGCCACCGTACACTTTTCCGTTCACCGTCAGCACGGGAGCCAATCCGCAGCAGCCGATGCAGCGAACCGCTTCAACGGAAAACTCGCCGTCTTCAGTTACGGTGTTGAGGCCGACGCCGAGGATGCGTTCGCATTCTTTTATCAGGTCCTGACCGCCCTTCAGGTAGCAGGCGGTCCCCATGCAGATCGCAATCTGGTTTCGGCCGGGTTTAGAGAGTTTAAAGAAGTGGTAGAAGGTGATTACGCCGTAGATTTTCGCCACGGGAATGTCCAGCGAGTCCGCGACTTCGAATGCAGCTTGGCGCGGAATGTAGCCAAACTCTTCCTGAACGCGGTGCAGGATCATGATCAGGTTGCCGGGCTTATCGCGCCATTTTTCGATGAAGGCTTCGATGTCCGGTGTCAGCATTTTTTCTGTTTCAGCAGTTTCAGTCATATGTTTTCCTCGTGCTCGGCCTTGACCGAGGGTTGCTGTTTTCGGTTTTATTTCCTTGGGGTTCAGATCATTGCACATCAGGCTGTTTACCTGATATTTGTTCCGATTGAAAGCGCAAGGTTTCACCTCTTTTATGTAAAAAAGATGCGGGAACATATAGGATACTGATAGTGCGTAAATGAAAAAACGGCTGAGACCAAAGTTTATACGCAGTGTAGGTAATATAAATAACATAAAAAGCATCGACGCGTGCGTTTTATTTCGATAATTGGATGCAGAAAAGTTATCGGCGTAACATAAAAAGGGGTTGAATTGTTCCGCCGAAAGGCGTAGTAGAAGGGCGTTTTGAGTCAATAAACCGATAGGAAGGGGCCTGAAATTTTATGATTTTAAAGCAGATTGTCGATGAACTCGATGTAACTCCGGTTCATGTTCCGGAGAACTGGGAAGAGATTCAGGTGGGTTCCGTTTTTGCCTCCGACCTGATCAGCGATATCCTTGTTAGCGAAGGCGAGGAGCAGCTCCTTCTGACTTCGTTGACCACACCGCAGGTAGTGCGTACCGCCGCGATCGTTGGTGCAGCAGCGATCATTATTGTTCACCGCAAACAGATTCCTTCCGGGTTGGCCGGCAGTGCCCGGGTTGAGGAAATACCGCTCTTTTACAGCTCAATCCCAAAGTATGATGCGTGTGTGCGTCTTGGAAAAATGGAGGATGCGCCATAAACTCCGACGTTCCAGAGATGCTCGACAGCTCCGCATTGCGCGTTCAGGCGTTGGCATACGGCCTCAAAATCCGCGATGTGATGACGACCAAGATTTTTGCGGTGTCTCGGAACTGCACGATGGGCGATGTCCAGACGATTATGAAAAACAACGGCATCAGTGGAGTGCCGGTCGTTGACGAGCGCCGCGTGGTCGGCATCATCAGTATGCACGATATTCTGATTGCTTTGGAAAACAGCCGCCTACAGGAGTCGGTCACAAAGCATATGACGACCGATGTCAAGACGCTGAGTGAGGAGCTTCCGCTTTCGTTTGCCATTTCTGCGTTCAGCAATCATCCATTCCGGCGCTTTCCTGTGGTCAATCAAGCCAATGAACTGGTGGGCATCATTACGCCGCGCAATATTAATCTGGCGCTGATTCGCGAGCTCTCGCGCCAGCTCGACGAAATCGAGGAGGAGCTTGCGCCATCAAACACACCAAAGGCCAATTCCGTATTTCACCGGGCTTATCGCCTTACCCGCTACGACTTTGAACACGCCGGAATGGCTTCTGCCGAGCTGAAGCGGGAGTTGAAGAAACGCGGCGTTCCCCCGAAAATTATCCGTCGGGCCGCCATCGTAAGCTATGAGTTAGAGATTAATATTGTGGCGCATTCGCACGGCGGAACGCTTACGCTCTTCATCGACGACCACCGCATGCGCATTACCGCCATTGATTTTGGACCCGGTATTGAAGACCTCGATGCGGCGATGAGCGAAGGTTTTTCGACCGCCAACGAGTGGATACGCTCGCAGGGTTTTGGCGCAGGAATGGGACTGCCAAACGCTAAAAGGGTTTCTGACGAGTTTGAAATACAGTCCGGCGTGGAAATGGGAACGATGGTGAAGGCCATTGTTTTCCTTAATAGAAATAGATGATTTAGGGAGTATGTATGAAAACAAGCGAACTTAAAAAATTGGGATTCGAGTGCCTGCAGAATCAGTTTGAGGATGTCGAAATTTCCGGAGGATATACGTCGGACCTGCTGAGTGACGTCATGGCCAACTTATCGGAGAATCAAGTATTGATCACCATTCAGGCGCATAAAAATACGGTGGCGGTGGCTTCGCTGGCGGATGCCGCGGCCATTGTATTCTGCCACGGCCGCAAGGTGACCGCCGATGTCGTGAGCGCGGCCGCGCAGGAGGGTATTGCGCTGTTCAGTTCTCCGGACAATCAGTATAATACCACCTGTCGGGTTGCGAAGTTTCTTGGAGCGTAACAAAATGAAGAAGGCGCGGATTGATTTCCATATTCATTCCTGCCTTTCGCCGTGTGCTTCGTTGGAGATGTCACCGCGCGCGATTGTTGCGCGGGCCAGAAAACTGGGGCTGGACTGTATTGCGCTGGCCGACCACTGCTGCGCTGAAAATCTGCCGGCCTTTCATGACGCCTGCCGCGAAGTCGATCTGCCGTGTCTGTACGGCATGGAGGTTTGTTCGGAGGAGGAAGTCCATGTGCTCTGCCTCTTCGATCAGCTGGAACCCGCGCTGGAATTCGGGCGAATAATCTATAATTCCCTACAAGATTTCCCGAACAATCCTGAGCGCTTCGGCGATCAGCCGATTGTTTCGGTAGAGGGCGATATTTTGGATTTTGCTGAAAAGCTGCTCATTGGCTCCACCTCCATCTCCTTTTTTGATCTGGTGCCTATGGCGCTCGATGCCGGGGCGCTTTGCATTCCCTCGCACATTGACCGCGATTGTTACGGCGCACTGGCGCATCTGGGTTTTTTGCCGGA
Source organism: Pontiellaceae bacterium (assembly GCA_016937035.1). The sequence continues at coordinate 7,382 of JAFGWS010000111.1, read as the reverse complement.
TCTGCCGTACAGCGCGGTCGAGGTGGTGGCGCGCAGCGTTCCGGCGGCGGCCGCCGACTGGCCGGTGGTTCGGTTTTCCGATGCGCACTGTCTGAACCATTTGGGCCGACGTTATACGGAACTGAAGGTGGATGAATTCACGGTGCCGTCGCTGTGCGCGGCTTTTGCAGAACAACTTCAAACGGAGAATAAGTCATGAACGCGAATCAGGAAGTAATTCGACGCCTATCCCGTTACCGCAACGTCATGCGCAAAATGAAGGCGCTGGGTCTCGTGAAAGTGTTTTCCGATAATCTCGCTGATGCCCTCGGCGTATCGCCCTCGCTCGTACGCAAAGATTTTTCCATGTTTAACCTGACGGGAAACAAGCGAGGGGGATATCGAATTGATGAATTGGTTGCCAAGCTCAATGTGCTGCTCGGCAAAGATAAAAAACAGCGGATTGTGATTGTCGGCTGCGGTAAACTGGGGCAGGCGCTGATGAACCATAATGGTTTTCCCCGCGTCGGTATCCGCGTGGTTGCCGGCTTTGACTCCGACCCTGAAGTGCTCAATCCCGATGCGCCGATTCCGATTCTTCACGTGAAAACAATCAAAGAATTTATCACCGAAAACGAAATCCGCGTGGCCGCGCTCACCGTCCCCGAACCCGCTGCACAGGGTATGGTCGAAACGCTCAAAAAAACCTGCTGCAAAGGCGTCATTAACTTTGCGCCCATCGTGTTGAAAAGCTCAGAGGATTTCCTGATCCATAACATGAATATCGAGCAGGAAATCGAGAACCTCTTTTACAATATTCACTTTTTCGAAGCCAAGGGTCAGCGCGAAGCCACTCAATAAAAGGTTCTTCTTTAGAACTGAACGCAGTGAAGGGACGTGGACGACGACGTTAATCAGTACAGTTTGCGGAGCTAAAAACGCTTCCTTTACAGCTTGCCATTCATCCCCGGATTCGTACACTACGCCCTTCTTTTTGTTAACGGGGCGTGGCTCAGTCTGGTAGAGCGCTACGTTCGGGACGTAGAAGTCGCTGGTTCGAATCCAGTCGCCCCGACCACCTTAACCGCCGAATGGCGGTTTTTTTTTGTTGTAAGCTAACACCGTTACTTACTGATCAGGGAAGATTCGAATTTCTAAACTCGAAATCCGAAACAAATGAAAAATTTAAATGCGGCTCAATTCCCCAAATGGGTGACACGAAGCCGTTTTCGAGTTTGAGTTTTTGTGGATTGTTTCGGGTTTCGGAATTCGGGCTTAGGATTTTCGCAATCGGTAAGATGCGGAAACCTTGGAGCCGTTGCTGATTTGCCTTTATCGCTGCTGGGCGGTGTGCATAATTAAAGCATGAAAAAGATTGGGTTAGCGTTGGGCGGCGGTGGAGCAAAGGGATTTGCGCACCTGCCTATATTAGAAGTTTTTGATGAACTGGGCATTAAGCCCGCTTGTATTACCGGAACGAGTATCGGTGGGATTCTCGGGGCGCTCTATGCGTCGGGGCAGTCGGCTCGCGATATCGTAGAAATGTTTCAGAAGCTCATTACGCCGCCCAATGCCCGGATTCGGGATATGATCCGCAGTAAGGATATGCTGCAGATTATTACGCTTATCGATCCGCATATCAGTCTGAAACCCAGCGGTCTGCTCAAGGGAGAAAAGCTGCTTTCGTACCTTTATGAACAAATGCAGGTCTCAACCTTTGAGGAGCTGTCGATTCCGCTGAAAGTGGTGGCCACTGATTTCTGGCGGAAGAAGCAGGTGGTTTTTGATTCCGGGGCGCTGCTGCCGGCGGTGCGGGCGAGTATGGCGCTGCCTTATATCTTTGCCCCGGTGATGGATGGTGACCGCGTGTTGGTGGACGGCGGGCTGGTGAATAATGTGCCGCACGATCTGCTCGATCCGGATTGTGATCTGCGCATTGCCGTCGATCTTTCAGGACAAAAGAGCAAGCCGGTTACCAAGATTCCTTCGCCGCGCGATGCCATTATGCATACCTATCAGGTAATGATGGATACCATCGCTGCCGAACGCCTCAAAAACCATCCGGTCGATATTTATATTTGTCCGCCGCTGCTGGATGTGGAAATTCTCGATTTTCATAAACCGTGGGAGATTTATCAGCAGGCACTTCCTGTAAAGGATGCGTTTAAGCGACAGTTGGAGCAGGCGTTGGCGGGAGAGCCCAAACGTAAAAAGTGGACGTGGAAACGGAAATGAAACCGGACTGGTTGATCATCGACGGTTATAACCTGCTTCATCAGGATGCAGAACTTGCTGTGCTGCTGCGCAGCGATTTGACGGCGGCTCGCCAGCGGTTGGTTCGAAAAGTGGAAAATACGGCGCATCGAATGGCTCCACAGACCACGATCGTTTTTGACGGCCAGGAGGCCGGCATTGATGATTCACTGACGGTGCGGCATATGGAGGTTTACTTCTCTCCGTCCAACTGCTCCGCCGATACGATTATTGAGCGCCTCGTTTCCCGCTATGCCGCTCCGGAAAAGATTCTGGTCGTTACCTCAGATTTTGCAGAGCATGAGACGGTATCCAGCGCCGGCGCACAGGTGATGTCGGCGCAGGAGTTTTTGGCACAGTGCGGGCAGGATTCGCGAAGGAATATTCCCAGCGCCATGCGTCCCGGAGAACGCCCGACACTCGGTGATTTGTTTCCTAAGGATTTCGGCGGGTAGGGAGTGTGGTTTATCTGTTATTCCCGCAATCGGGATCACGACTGATATCCATGTCGGCATGGAAAAAACTTGGATTGAATCGATTATCTCTCCTGCCAGCCTTGCCTGTACCGCGGGCATCCTGCCTGCCTGTGCAAGACGCGACGTCCTCGTCGCGTGCAGAAAGTCATCCTTGTTGTAGCGTTGGCTCTGCGAGCCAATTCATGACCATTTCGGCTCAGATCTGAATATTCAACATTGAGAGTCGGGCCAAGAAAGAGTCGAGAAATGTTGATTCGGATTGGCTGATATAAGTCGCTTGGAACAATAAAGCCCTGTATTTGCAGGGCTTGTTTGTATCGGAGGAATGGCGCCGACGAGCGGATGATCTCGCAAAGGCGCAATGTAACGAAGTTTAGAAAATGAATTCTCGGCACCGTTGCGGCTTTGCGCGACTCACAATACACGGAAGGCGAGGGTGGATGGACATAATCTATATTTGCACCAATGTAACACGCACCGAAGAGCGTCCTACGGTGCACAGCGCCTTCGGCGCAATAAAAGCGGTGTCGAGCGGCTTCGCCGGTTTTCGACCCACCGCACTCCAAGATAGGGTCAGAGCGAGATCGCCGATTTAAATAGGCGGAGAGTAGAGAATGTGCAGCGTCTTAGAATGAAGTTTTAGCGAAACGGGGCACCGTGAGAGGGAAGGGCAACCTCCTGCGGCTGCTCGATGAGGCGGCGTGGCATCTATCCTGCTTTACACCTTCGGTAGTAAAAATGGTTTTACGAGGAAGGTAAGTATGGCAAATAAGAAAATTCTAAAATCTCAGTTCAGTGGGAAAAAGTGGAATGATTACCGGGTTATTTCCCTTCCTATAAAAGATCTGTGGGCATCGGTACCCAAAGCAGAAACGCACAAAGGAAAACCGTTTTACTCCAGATTAGCTGAAGATATTGCGCAAAATGGACTGCATTATCCTTTGCTGGTGGTTCATGCCACGCGGCGGGAGCTCATTGAGCGGATGAAAACGTGTGAAGATACCTTCTGTGAGTTGCCGTTTGATGAGAGCAAGGGGAATCTGAATGTTCGACTTTATGTAATTTGGGGCGGTTCCAATCGGGTGCGCGTGGCGGAAGAGCTTGGATTTACTCATGTCGACTGCGTTGTCGTGGAGTCTTTTAATAGAGCGGTAGAACTGCAGCGCACGCATCGAAAACCCTATACGGAAAAATATTATATACCGCCGCGTCCGGCCAGTTTTCAGGTCTCTCCATCCGAATTGACTCTTGAAAACAGTCCTCCTTCTGTGAGCCGAGATGCGCTGTGGAAAAATGCGCTTCCTAAGCTTCTTGAAGCCCTTAAACAACCCGATGCCGGCGTAAACGACTGGATCAATTTCGGCATATGCAAAGAAGCATTGGGGGATCATCTTCAGGCGGCCAGAGCCTTCATTAAAGCCCACGAACTGGATCCTGATAAGTTCAGCACATTTGCCTATATTCTACGGAATTTGTATCTCGCACGGGATTTTGATCTGCTTGTTGATTATTTGACATACTGCAAGCACTTTTCTCCGAAGTTTACCGCCGCCTTTTCAAAAGAACCCTTTTTTGCAGAGCTTTTTGCTCATGAACCCTTCAAAACGCTCGCTGATCCCAAGCAGACCCTGCCTCCGGCCGAAGCCGATGATCCCGTGAATGAGGCTTCTGCAGAAGCGCAGGAAGGTAACAATGGGGTGATGGATGAAGCGGCCCTGTCGGTGCTTGAAGAAGCGGTTAAAAATGACCCCGAAAATGAGGAGGCGTTGTTCAGTTACGGACTTGGCCTAAAGTCCATGGAGCGCTATGCCGAAGCCGCCGAGACCTTCCTTAAGGTGCAAGGGATAAATCCCCGGAATGAAGCCGTTTATTCCATGGTTTTTCTCTGTCTGTTCCGATCTGAAAACCGGGATATGCTGCTTAACTTTGCCAATTATTGTGTAGGAGTGTCTCCTGAGCTGATCATTAACTTTTCTGAGGATCCGATTTATTCGGAACTTTTCCAGCAGCCGGAGTTTAAAGAAGTGCTTGATGTTTGTAAAGAATATCGGAAAGCCGAGTTGGGTCAGCAAAAGATATCGTCGGATGAGGTGAGCACCCTCGCAGAGGGGAGCCGAGATCTGATGCAGCAATATGAAGAACTGCTTAAGGATGAATCCATGCTTCCCATTCTCAAAGGCATTGTGGAAAAAAATCCGGCCGATGAGATCGCTTGGTTTAACTATGGCACCAGCTTGCAATCTTTGGAACGTTATGAAGAGGCGGCAGAAGCATTCTTTAAAGCGCAGGAGCTGAATCCTGCCAACGAAACAGTATATCTAGCGATCTTTGACTGCCTATTTCACAATCGAAACTTCGATCAGTTGTTGAGTTTCGCTCAATACTGTAATGAGGTTTCACCCTCAATCAATGCATCGATTTCTCGCCAAAGTTCGTTTTCGAAAATCTTTGAGCAGGAGGAATTTAAAAAATTAGTCGATCGTTCACAGTGTCGGGAAATATGATAGGATATGTCTGGATAATTGTTCGATAAACACTATGTAAAGATGAATTGAAGTGAGATTAAAATATAAGATGAATATTATTGATAAGCCAAAAGCTGTTATCCTGAACTTTACCGCAGATACCTACCACTGGGGATGCTATGGAACCTCAATGGAGATTCTACAAACGTTGACAGAGTTTGGATTTTATGTTGATCCGGTCAGTGTAATGGCGACGCATCATCTGAATCCGACTCCGACAATATCGGATCATTTTGCTGACCCGGTATTTTTTAATGAATTTATTAAAGAAAATCCATCAATATTCTATGCTCTGGAGTCGGCGGACCTGGTGGTTATTAATGGAGAGGGAACTCTGCACCGAGTTTCAAAGGGTTCTGTAAATCTGCTCTATATGGCAATGGCAGTTAAAAGGTTTTTGAATAAGCCGGTCCATCTGATTAATCATTCCTGCTATCCAAACGGGAACCGAACTGTGCCGAGCGGTAAAAGTTTAATTTATTCCATGGTGTTGCCTCATCTGGATGCTGTAGTGACTCGTGAAGTCTTTTCTCATGAACTACTTAAGGCGTCTGCGGTCTCAAATACTCTCGGCTTTGATTGTCTTCCTCGGTTTATAAATCGCCATTCTTTAGCCTCAAGTCATAAGCCGGAAGGCTATATTTTGCTTTCAGGCGGAATTGCTTTGAATGACGTTCATATCAATTCTATGGCTGATGTCGTCAAAAGAATTTATAAAAAAGGCGTCCCCCTTCGCTTTTTAATGGGAGCAAAATCGCGACCAGCACCGGATGATGAAGTTTTTTTTGAAAAACTGAGTAAGTTGGTGCCCTCTATAGAGATGGTCAATGCAGGCTCTATGAAAGAATGGTTGGATCAGATCAGGCATGCATCATTTCTTGTTTCAGGACGTTTTCACCATACTATTGCCGCGATGACAATCGGGACTCCTTATGCAGTATTTCACTCAAATACGCCCAAAATTGAAGCCATCTTGCAGACGTTGAATGAGCCTCTACCGGTTTTGTCAATAGATGAACCGGATCTCGAACAGCTCGGAGAGCGCATAGGAACTTGTCTCAGGGATGAGCAGACCGATATCTCAACTCGGCGGGTTGAGCGCATGCTTGAGCTTGCAGAGCATAATTTTGATAATATTCATAACTGGAACCGTTCAGAGGATAGTATATCATCGATACCCACTTCAAAAGCTCAACATTTGCGGGAGCGCATCATTCAACAACTTCGTCAAAAAACCACCAAAACTTCAGCCGCTGAAGCTGGTATAAATGATCGTGTTGTAGAAAAGGATGCAATGTCACATCTCGAAAGTAGTGTGTGGAGTGATTGTGCTAGTGGTTCGTTGTTTGCCAATAAACGAATTGCACTGGTCGGTAATGCTCTTTCTCTATTTGATCAAACCCATGGTTCCAAAATCGACTCCGAATTTGATTTGGTCTGCCGCTTTAATAAAGGTTGTGCTGTTGTCGATTCCGTTGCTCAGGGAAAACGAATAGACATTGCCTTTTTCAGTGTTCCAGCTTTATTCAACGAGATTGCCAGCTCTCTTCCTTCAAAGGAAACGCCCGGACAGCCTGTTGTTTTTCATGTCTCCAACCGTCGTCGTGATTCCTTGCCTAAACCACATCGCTATGTCCCGATTGATAGTAATGAAGAGGTGGCACGCCTTGCTGGGGTAGATCGGCCTTCCTGTGGTCTGATGGCAATGTGGTATGTTGCTGCTCAAAAACCGGCTTCAGTTACGCTCTTTGGATTTGACTTTAAAAATACCCCAACTTATTACGATCAACAGCGTACTCAGGAACCTCACGATTATGTCAAAGAAAAAAACTTTGTCTGCAACACCCTGTTAAAACAACCGCACTGGGAGCTGATTTCCTGAAACCGAGTTCCCCGAGCGCTACCTAGAGGTAGTAGGAGAGAACGCTGACAAAGATGTGAGTCTGAAGTAACAGCGTATACAATTCTACAAAGCGTCTATTCTTCCACATTTTCCGGGGCGGAAAAAAGTGCCGATTTTCTGTTCCAATTTAAGTCCTGTACTTGAGCTGCCGATAGAAGAGATGTCGCTGATAGTGTCGGAGGGTCCGGGACGGCGATGAGCAGGCAAGGAAGCTTGCTCGATTGAAACATAACTGCATCATCAAGG
>JAFGWS010000110.1 GCA_016937035.1 Pontiellaceae bacterium | reverse complement strand
GGAGTTTAAGACAGAACTGGAACAGTTGCTGCATCTGATTACCCACTCACTCTATTCCCACCGCGAAGTTTTTCTGCGCGAGTTGATCTCAAATGCCGCAGACGCCATCGATAAGGTGCGCTTCGAGGGACTGAACAACGAAGAAATCCTTGAAGGCGATTCCGACTGGAAGATTTCCATCAAGGCGGATAAGGAAGCAAAAACGCTGACGATTTCCGATAACGGTATCGGCATGTCGCGTTCCGAGGTGGTGGAAAACCTCGGAACGATTGCCCATTCCGGCACCAAGGCCTTTTTGGCCCGCGCCAAGGAAGCCGATCTGAAAAACAACCCGGAACTGATCGGCCAATTCGGCGTCGGCTTCTATGCCTCGTTCATGGTGGCGGACGACGTCACCGTAGTTTCCAAAGCGCACGGCGAACCGGCCGTTCAATGGGAATCCAAAGGTACCGGCAGCTTTACCCTTTCCGACGCAGAAAAAGAAACGCGCGGCACCGAGATTACGCTGCACCTGAAGGAAGACGCGGAGGAATATCTGAACAACTGGACCATCAAATCCACCGTCAAAAAGTTTTCCGATTTCCTGGAGCATCCGGTCGTCCTGATCTCCACGAAGAAGGATGAAAAGACCGAGGTTGAAGAAGAGGTTGAGGAACAGATTAACTCCCAGAAAGCCATCTGGCTGCGGCCGAAGAGCGAAGTCACCGACGAGGAGTACGGCGAGTTTTACAAACATATCTCACACGACACCCATCATCCGGCCGAAACGATTCATTATAACGCCGAAGGTGCGATCGAATTCAAAGCGCTGTTGTTCATTCCTGAACACAAGCCGTTCGATATGATGTGGAACAACGACCCGAAGTCGCACCTGAACCTCTATGTGCAGCGCGTCTTCATCGGCAACGACTTTGAAAACCTGCTGCCGGGCTACCTGCGCTTCGTCAAAGGAGTGATCGATTCCTCCGATCTGCCGCTGAACGTTTCGCGCGAAATCCTGCAGGAAAACCCGATGCTCGACAAAATCCGGAAAAATCTGACTGCACGTGTGCTCAAGACGCTGGCGAAGATGAAGGAGAGCGACTACAAGGAGTTTGAAATCTTCCACGAAAACTTTGGCTCCATCCTCAAGGAAGGCCTCCAGAACGACTGGGAAAACCGGGAAAAGATTGCCGACCTCCTGCTATTTGAATCCACCAAGAAGGAGGCAGGCGAAAAAACCTGCTTTGCGGACTATGTTGAAAACATGGCCGAAGGTCAGGAGGAGATTCTCTATCTCGCCGGCGAAAACCACGCCGCCATCGTGAACTCGCCCTACCTCGAAAAGTTTAAGGCCGAGGGCACTGAGGTTCTGCTCATGACCGACCCGATCGACGACTTTGTGATCCCCCAGCTGATGGAATACAAAGGCAAAAAGCTCAAAGCCGTCAACAAGGGCGATCTCGAAGAGGATAAGGAGAAGCTCAAGGAAGAGCAGAAGGAATATAAAGGCTATATCGGATTCGCCCAAAAACTGCTCGACGGCGTTAAAGAAGTCAGGCTGACCACCCGTCTGAAGGATTCCGCCGCCGTACTCGTGGGCGATGAATATTCCATGAGCCCGCACATTGAAGAAATGATGCGCCGGATGGGACAGGAGGTGCCCAAGCGCGAAAGCATTCTGGAACTTAACCCGGAACACGCCGTGGTGAAAAAGGTGCAGGCCCTCTACAAAGCGGACAAAAAGGATCCCAAGGTGAAGACCATCACTCAGCTTCTCCACGATCAGGCCGTCATTGCGTCCGGGGCCAAGCTCGACGACCCCGTCGCCTTTGCCGCCCGTATGAATGAAATGCTGGCCGACTGATCCGCAAGCATTATCGTTTAACTGCCAAGCCCCGCACGCTTTCGTGCGGGGCTTTTTTTTCGCGGCATAGGATTTGACTCTTCATTCTTTTTACCTCCTCATGTCCTGAAACGGTTTCTTGGTGGACCATCCGTCTGGGGAGTAGAAAAGAGAGCAATCACGAGGGCGTGTTATGCAGGAAAAATCTGCGTTTTATAGCTGATTGGCTGGCCTGCCATGGGTGCGTAACCCCCATTTAATTGAGGAGAATGAGATGAAACCCAAATATCTGACCGCGCTGCTTATGCTTATCCTGCCTGTCATATTGAATTCGTGTTCGCACAGACTGGCATTCAATTCGAACGAAGATGCTGCATCTGATGCAAACAGTCATCACATGCCCGCAGAGCAAGGCGACGCCGAGGCGCAGAACGACATTGAGCCTTCTGATGAAAAAGGCGAAGAGACCCTACAGGATTATGCTGAGGCGGCGGATGAGTACCCCACGGCCGCAGAACAAGACGACGCCGATGCCCAGAACGACCTCGGGCTTTCTGATGAGCAAGGTGAAGACACGCTACAGGATCATGCTGAGGCGGCGGATGGCAACCCCACAGCCGCAGAGCAAAGCGACGCCGATGCGCAGAACGACCTTGGGCTTTCTCATGAGAAAGGCGAAGACAACCTCCAGGAGAATGCTGAGGCGGCGGATGAGTCCCTGACGGCTGCAGAGCAAGGCGACGCCGAGGCGCAGAACGACCTTGGGCTTTCTCATGAGAAAGGCGAAGACACCCTCCAGGAGGATGCTGAAGCGGCGGATGAGTACCGCACGGCTGCAGAGGAAGGCGATGCCGAGGCTCAATTTAACCTTGGGATCTGCTATGCCCTTGGCCGAGGTGTCCCGCAGAATGACGAGGAGGCGGTAAAGTGGTGGCGCAAGGCCGCAGAGCAAGGCCTCACCGATGCGCAGTACAACCTCGCGTGCTACTATAAATCGGGCTACGGTGTCCCTCAGGATCTCAAGGAGGCGGCAAAATGGTTCCGCGAGGCCGCAGAGAAAGACCACATCATGGCTCAGTACAACCTCGGTGCCTGCTATTATCAAGGCAAAGGCGTCTCTCAGAATTACAAGGAGGCGGTGACGTGGTTCCGCAAGGCCGCAGAGCAGGACTTCGCCGAGGCGCAGTTCATCCTCGGCACCTGTTATGATTTTGGCGAGGGTGTCCCTCACGATGTCAAGGAGGCGGCGCAATGGTTCCGCAAGGCCGCAGAGCAAGGCCACATCATGGCTCAGTACAACCTCGGGGTCTGCTATGCTTTGGGCGAAGGCGTTCCGCAGGATGCAGAGGAGGCGGTGAAGTGGTACCGCAAGGCCGCAGAGCATGGCGTCGCCAAGGCTCAGCACAACCTCGGACTTTGCTATCAGAATGGCCAAGGCGTTCCGCAGGATGATGTGGAAGCCTATGCATGGTTCTCTATTGCAGCGATGTCGAGTGAGTCCGATACAACGGGAAGGGACGCGATCAAAAGGGAAATGAGCACTCTCCAACTTGAGCAGGGAGAAGCCCGAGCAAAGGAACTGCTCAACATGATTGAAAATCGAAAATAATAGAAGCGACGAGGGCGTCGCATCTGCGATAACGCAATTTTCTCCACCTCACCCTCGTCCGGGGAAAATCGGAGACCTCAGCAGCCAAATCCCAATGATTTCGGATAGAATAGCGCCAGCCAAGAGTCACCGCCCTTCAAATCGAACAGGACCGCATCAAGCGCCCTATTATTCGCGACAATTTCGCAAGAATTGGATCGAAAGGAACCTTCAACTTGCTAAATTGCCTGCATGCATGTTGTTCAACTATTACCGGAACTTAACCAAGGCGGGGTCGAAACCATTGTCCTTGCCCTGAACCGCGAACTCGTGCGGAGCGGCCATCGGTCCACGGTCATTTCCGCCGGTGGAACCCTCGTCCCGCAGATTGAATCCGACGGCGGACGGCACATCGCTCTCGATGTCTGCTCCAAGAATCCGCTCACCTTTATTCCTCGATGCTTAAAACTTAAATCCGAACTCTTAAAACTGGATGCAGACATTGTCCACGCCCACAGCCGGGTTCCCGCATGGCTTGCGTTTTTCGCTCGGAAGCGTCTGGATATTCCCTTGGTAACCACGGTCCATGGCTTCAACAGCGTAAACCGCTACAGCGGAATCATGGTCAAGGGCGACCGCGTCATCTGCGTGAGCCATCCGGTCAGAGACTACATCGAAGCGCATTATCCCGTGCAATCCGACATGATCTCCGTCATCCATTGCGGCATCGATCCGTCCGCATTCGACCCGGCGCGAATTGATCAGCGCGAGCTCGACCAACTGAAACGCGACCATGCGCTGGAGGGGAAACGGGTCATAACGTCAGTCGGACGCATTACCGAACTAAAGGACTACGAAACGTTCATCCGCGCCATTGCGATCGCCAGGAAGACCCGCCCAGACATCAAGGCGCTGGTGGTCGGCCACCTGCGCGAGGACAAGCAATCGCTCTTCCGCCAACTCCAGCAGCTCGTCGGCGAACTCGGCATAATCGGCCATATCGATTTCATCCAGGAATGCCCGCACATGCCGGAGCTGTATGCCGCCAGTTCCGTCGTCGTCTCCTGTTCCAAAAAGCCGGAAAGCTTCGGTCTGACGCTGGTCGAGGCGCTGGCCATGAACACGCCGGTGATCGCCACCCGGCACGGCGGGCCCCTAGATATTATCGTTGAGGGGGTAAACGGCAGCTTTTTCGAGCCGGGCGACGCAAACGCCCTCGCGGAGCTGATTGTGCGAGACCATCCCGCAGGGACAGATTTGCGGACCGATGCGATCACCCGCTTCTCGCTGGAAAAAATGGTCAATTCCACCGAGTCGGTCTATTCGAGTCTGGTTGAACCGATCCCGCTGGAACCGTCCCTGTTCATTGCCGAAGGATCGCACCGGGCGACCTACCGCCATCCCGAACAGGCGGACAAATGCCTCAAGATCGTGAAGGCGGGCAGCTTGGAAAAGCGGCGTCAAAGAAACAAGAAGTGGTACAAGCGGCTGCGCAAACTCTCCTCGTTCGACGAAACCAAAAAGGATCTCCAGGCCTATCGCCAATTCAGAAAGCGGAACACCGACCTGTCGCACATACCGCGCTTTTACGGCATGGTGAAAACATCGCTGGGTCCCGCCATGCTGCTCGATTTCGTAACCAACGAGGACGGAACGCCGGCGCGAACGCTGGCCAGCCACTTGGAATCGACGGACAAGGCAAGAATCGCAGCAGCACTGACCGAGCTTGCATCATACTTGGTGGAATCCGCCATCGTCGTGCGCGACTTTACCATGCGCGACATCATGGTCCGCGAAGAACGCGATGGCAGCCTCAAGCTCTTCATCATCGATGGCCTCGGCGGCAAGGAACTCGTCCCGCTCTCTTCCATCCGATACTTCGCCCGCCTGAAGGCGGAACGACGAGTGCGGCGGTTCTACCGCAAAATTGCGGCGCACCATCCCGAACTTCCTCTGGAGTTGAAATGATCGCACGCCCAAGGAAACCCATGATCCAACTCGACCACAGCATGATCATCAATGAAGGCGCCACGCGCAGCTGCTACCGTCACCCGGGAGATCCGGGCAAGTGCCTTAAAATCGAAAAGAGGCCGGGAACGGCGAATGCCAACGAGCTCCAAGCCTATCGGGCCGTACGCATTGAGCTGGGCGACTATCTCGCTCAATGTGATCCGGAACTGGCCGTCACCAGCGAAGGAGAGGCGCTGGTCTGCGAACTGGTCCGGAATGCCGACGGAACCATATCCCCGTCGTTCAGCGAATTCCTGCGGACAGAAAAGACAGATGAAAACCTGCGGCGGCAATTCCTGGAGTTCTTCAATCTCATCGCCCACCACAAGCTGTGCTTTTACGACTTCAACCCGAAAAACTTTGTCATCCAGCACGCCGAGGACGGCTTGCAGCTGAAATACACCGATCTCAAGAGTTTCCACAAAACAAAAACAACCTTCGCCCTTGAAAAAATCCCCTTTTTCGCCACCCTTAAATTAAAACGGCGATCGGCGAGATTCATAAAAAGATACCTAAACCAAACTGCATAATGAATACAGCAAAACGACTATCCGAAAAAAACGGCACGATCCTCGCCCTGTGGGCACTGGCGCATCTGGCGCTGTGGACGCTGATCCCCGTACTGTGCAACACCTGCCTGCCGCTCGACAGCATCGAGGCCAGCATGTGGGGATCCCAGTGGGCCTGGGGCTACGACAAGCATCCGCCGCTGAGCGGATGGCTCGCTTATATCGCCTCGTCGACCGCCGGCGATGCCGGAGTCTATTTCCTGGCGCAGCTCTGCGTGGTCATCGCTGGTCTCGGGATCTATCGCCTGGCCCGACTGCTTTCGTGTTCGCCCAGCCAATCCGTGCTGGCCGTGCTCTCGATCGATTTGGTTTTCTTCTACACGCTGGGTGCCGTGGAATTTAACGTCAACGTCGTGCAGATGCCGTTCTGGGCGTGGGGCTGGTATTTCGGGATGAAGGGCCTGCATCGGAAGAGCGTTGCCTCTTGGTGCAGCTTGGGCGTTTGCGTTGCGTTGGGAGCGCTGACCAAATATATCGCCGTCTTCATGCTTGTTCCGCTCTTTGCGACTTGGTGGTTCCGAGGGGAACTGAGACAGGCGCTGCGGAGCCCGGGTCTCTATGTAGCTGGGTTTATTGCAATCCTGCTCTTCATCCCGCATTTGCTCTGGATGATGAACCACGACTGGATCACCATCCGCTACGGCCTCGGCCGCGGCGGCGGTGAGCATCCATGGTGGCACCACCTCTGGCACCCGGTCGAGTTTGTCCTCGGGCAGGCCGGCATCCTCTTGCCGGCGCTGGGACTGGCCGTGTTCTATGGCCGCAAAACCGCGGCGCGCGCCGACCGGACGAGCGATGTCGCCGCCCTCGCCTTCGGGGCCTATCTTTTCCTGGCCCTCATCGCCCTCGCAACCGGCATGGCACCGGTCACCATGTGGGCCGCCCCTTTTCCGCTGGCTATCGGACTCTGGCTGGTTCGCCGCTATCCGATTGCCGAGCATCCGCGCCCGTTTTTATGGACCGTGGTCGGCGCGTCGATCCTCTACGCCGCCGCCTACATCGTTGTCTATGGATTGAGCCCGGTATTGCGTGACAAACCGCACCGCGTCAACTATCCCGGCCCGGAGCTGGCGGAAGCGGTGGAAAAGGTCTGGACGGAAATCAGCGATGAACCGTTCTGCTACATCATTGCGGATGAATGGTTCGGCGGCATTGTCAACACCTACGGAGAATCGGAGCCGGCCGTGGTCATTGAAGGGGACTTCAAACTCGCCACCTTCCTCACGGAAGACGAGGTCCGCAAGCATGGTGCGCTGGTATTCTGGCAGCGCAACCGCGACCACGAACGCACCAATCAAAAAAGCATCGAACAGCAGTTTCCGCAAATCGTCACCGCCTTTGAAACCATCGAACCACTTCCCGACCTGATCATCCCCTGGCCGCGGCGGACCGATGGGAAAGCCGGCCTCTACGGCCTTGCCTATATTCCGCCCTCCCCGACAAAATGACCCATATTTACGGGCTTGACAATATTGCAATATAGGCCAACCTGATTTCATGAAAACGACCATTGAAATATCAGACCCCTTGTTAAGACAGGCGAAGCGGGTTGCCCATGAGCAACACCAGTCACTTCGCAGCCTTGTCGAGGAAGGTTTAGCCAAGGTGCTTGATGAGCGGGAAAACCTAAACAGAAAACCCATAAAACCGGTTGTCTTTGGCGGCAACGGCCTTTCTCCGGCATTCAGAGATAGTTCATGGGAGACGATTCGAAACAGTGCGTATGAAGGTCATGGTTTATGATTGCCGTAGACACCAACCTGCTGGTTTATGCCCACAGAAGTGATTCGGATTTTCACGAACGCGCATTGCAGGCGGTTTGCAACCTGGCCGAAGGCAGCATACGTTGGGGCATCCCTTGGCCATGCATCCATGAATTTATTTCCATCACAACCCATCCGAGGATCTATGATCCCCCGTCCCCTCTTGATCTTGCCCTGCAATCCATTCAGGCATGGGTCGACTCGCCCTCATGTGTGACGATCGGAGAGGGCCCTGGCTACTTTGAAATCCTCTGTAGACTGTCCAGAAATGGAAACATCAAAGGTCCAATGATTCACGACGCGCGGATTGCCGCCATCTGCATCCAGTACGGCGTCTCGGAATTATGGACCGCCGACCGCGATTTTTCGCGGTTCGCCGGGCTCAAAACACGCAATCCGTTAATTGGACAATAGCCATGAAACCTACGATCAGCATTGTTGCACCAGTCTATAATGAAGAGCAGGGCATTAAAGTGTTTATCCAAGCCGTCGCCAAAGAGATGTCGGAACAGCAGCTTTCATGGGAATTGGTGCTGGTGAACGACGGGTCGAGCGACGCCACGCTGGAGATTGTCCGCGACGAACGGACCCGCCATCCGGAAATCGAATGGATCGATCTTTCGCGCAATTTTGGCCATCAGGCGGCCGTCACCGCCGCCATCGCCCATGCGCGCGGCGACGCCGTGGTGGTGATGGACGCCGACATGCAGGATCCGCCGGCGCTGATTCCGCAAATGATCGCTTCATGGAAGGAAGGGAACCAGGTGGTCTTTGCCCGCCGCACCGACCGCGCGGAAAAGGGGCTGCGCCGAATTGGCTTCGAGCTTTTCCACAAGCTCTTCCGCTACACCATCGACTTCCCCATTCCGCCCGACATCGGCGTCTTTTGCCTGCTCGACCGCGCGGCGGTGGATGAACTCAAGAAGCTGCCGGAGCGAAACCGCTTCCTGCCCGGCCTCTACAGCTGGATCGGATTCCAGCAGGCATTTGTCGAATATACCCGCGACGACCGCGCTGCCGGCGCCCCCAAGCAAACCCTCAAGCACCTGATGAAATATGCGATCGACGGTGTGCTGAGCTTTTCCTACAGACCGATCCGCTTGCTCGGCGGGATCGGCCTGTGTACCGCCCTCGCCTCGTTCGCGCTCGCGCTCTACTTCCTGTGCAAGCGCTTGCTCGGCTACGAGAGCGCCTTTACCGGCTTCACCACGCTGGTCATCCTCGTCAGCGGACTCGGCGGCCTGATCCTCTGCGCCATCGCCCTCGTCGGCGAATATGTCGCCCGCATCTACGACGAGGTAAAGATGCGCCCCGGCTTTATCGTCAAGGACCGCTCAAAACCAGAGTGAGGCACCTCTCCGTCCAATGAAAGGAACTACCCTTTCGAATCGCGGTTTCTCACATACGCAGCCACATTCTCGACCCAGTCGACATCTTCCTTGACCACCTTCGCCGGATTGCCTGCCACAACGCAATATCCGGCATCAAACCGCTTTGTCACCACGCTGCAGCTCCCAACGATCGTGTGGTCCGCCAGAGATGCATTTTTCATGATGTAACAGTTGGTCCCGATCCAGCAGTGGTCTCCGATAGAGACCGTGTATTTTCCCGTCAGGACTTCGCCCGTCTTCCGATCAATCAGGCCATGGGGCTTTTCGCCGCACCGGATGGTGATTAGGTTTGAAAACATGCAGTTTTTCCCGATCCGCAGGGAACACTCATTTTCGTAGAGATAAAAATAATTTTTATCCACGAATGAAGTGCCTTCGCCGACCGAAAAGACAACATGATCGGCCGTGGATCGTTTTGTTCCAATCGAAAGGCTGGCACCCTTGATCTGGACATTTTTCCCGATACACACCGTATTATTATCGCCGGCAACCAAAATCCTGAGTTTGAAGGGGCGTTTTGTATCCCCTATAGTGATTTTATTATTGTTTCCGAAAATCCGAACTTTTCCGTAGAATCCCGAACAGAGTTCCACCGAATTCCCTATTCCTTTATCCTTCGTACAAAGCCGGGACTTTGCCTTCGCTCTCAATGAAGCAGAAGGAAACAGTTTGCAGAGAAGATAGATCAGATATTCCTTCATGAGCACTTTATCCTATTTAACTAAATCGCCCCTTGCCAGAGACGCCCATTCGTGACTATTTTTTATTCAACTTTACCTTCAGGAGCAAGCAACGATATGCATAACATCTTTTTCCCGGTTGAGACGATTGCTCGTGAACTGGATTGTCGTATTCTGCTGGCCGCAAGGATCGTTAAAAAGGGTCGGCGCATCTATATCTGCAACCACCAGCACCTGAGCAAACTCCTGCACCACTTCCAGGGTGGAATCTATGTCGGAAAGCATATTTTCCACCAGCTGATGCCGAAAGAAGATTGGACACAGTACAAGAAAGCGAAACAGCACGGCATTGATGTGATTTATCTTCCGGAGGAAGGCGCGATTTATAAGGGAACTCCGGAGGACTGGAAAAAGGTACTTGCACTTCAATACGACCCGATGGGATTCGATCGCAATGATCGAATCTGCGTATGGGGAAATTGGCAGCGGTCCGTACACGGGAATCAGCAGCTTGAAGTTCCCGTGCACACAACCGGCCACCCTCGTTTTGATCTATTGAAACCAACGTACCGCGGAATCTACAAACCACAGCAGGAACGTCTAACCGAGAGGTTTGGCGACTACATCCTGATCAACAGCAACTATAGCTGGGCCAACTATGGGTTGGGCATCGACCACCTGTTTTCAGGCCAGCTTGGATATGATTCACAGAATCCCGCCAAACGACAGGCTTTTGTGGAATTCTACGCGCACACAACAAAAAGCATGATGGATATGATCTGTCTGGTTCATCGGCTCGCAACAGAGTTTCCAGAAAAAAACCTGATCTACCGCAGCCATCCCTCCGAAGCCGATGCACTTTACAAGACGGTTTTCAGCGGCGTTAAGAACATCCATGTCATCCACGAAGGCCCGATCGGTCCTTGGTTACTGGCTGCGGATACGATTATTCATGAAGGATGCACCACCGCGATTGAAGCCTCCTTCTCCGATGCAAAAATCATCAATTACAAGGCAACGCAAGATTCCGAAAACGACATCCGCCTGCCGAACCTAGTCGGGCACAAGGCAACTACGCCGGAAGAAGCCATCGGCATCATTCGAGATAATAAGCCTTGTTCCATCAATCCGGAAGCATTGCATGAGTTGGAAGAAATGATGGAAAACTACCATTCCGATTCCTTTGAAAATCTGGCAAGGGTAATTGAAGAGAAAATCGATTCCTTGTCTTCCTCGACGTTCAAATCGCCAAAAATCTCGACGCTGCACCGGGAATACCTCCGATCCTCCCTCTCAAAGAAATGGAAGAAAGCGGTATCCAGCAAAAGGAGGAAATCGAGGGAATACGCTGAGAAAAAGTTTCCCGGCTTCGACCCCAAAATGATCAGCAGCCGGATCGACCTCGCAGCAGGTATCATGGGAACAAAAGTCAAGTTGGCTTACGCGGATCCAATGATCTTGGTGCTCGAAAGCGGCGAATAAAAACCGGGCGAACGACGGCTACGGACCATCGAACCACTCATTGGCTCTCTCCCCGCGCCTGCCTCAACTGGTCGTGCTGTCCGACATCGATCCAATCACAATCCAGATCAAAGGCCCCGATCCGGCGGCCTTCGCGCAGGGCCGAACTAAACAGATCCGTGATGGGGTAGAATTTCCGAGGAATGCTTGCCACTGCCGACGGGGAGAGCACATAGACGCCGGCATTAACCTGCTGGACGATCTCCGGCTTCTCCTCAATCTGCACCACACAGCCATCCTCCATCGTCACGCATCCATAGGGAACCTGATGTGAATAGGCTTTGATTCCAATGGTCGCATGGTAGCCCCCCCGCTCATGGAAATCCAGCATCGCTCCCAAATCCGCAGTCATCACCAGGTCGCCATTCATCACCAGCATCGGCTCCGTCGGCAGCGTGGGCAGCAGAGCCAGCGAGCCCGCCGTTCCCAATGGCTCATCTTCATGGAGGTACTCCACTCGGCAGCCAAATTTTTCGCCATCCCCAATGTGGTTTTTAATCACTTCGGACAGATAGTTCACAGAGATGTAAATCCGGTGTATTCCATAGCTCACAAGATGCAGAATCAGTCGCTCAAGGATCGGGCGCCCAGCCACATTCACCATGGGCTTAGGAATGCTTTTCGTCAGCGGATAAAGACGGGTTCCTTGTCCCCCAGCCATAATGACGGCCAGATTAGGCCTCTTCACATGACCCAGGATATGGTTCAGGAAATGGATACCGACCAGCGAGCGGGATGAATCCAAAATGGGAATTTGGCGCAACCGCCGGGCCTGCATCAAATCGAGCACAAATGCACGGCCGTCCTCCGGCGAAACAAAACTAAAATTCAGGCACACAAACTCCTTCAGCGGATCTTGGAGCGACTTCCCGTCGAGCAATGCCCGCCGGACGTCGCCGTCCGTCAACGTGCCGAAAACCCTCTGGTTTTCATCCAGCACCACGGCAAATCCCTCTGCATTTCGGTCGATGACCTTCAAGGCATCCAGCAACGTTCCATTTAGCGAAATGCAATATGCGTTCAAACTGCCACTTTTATTCACTGGGATTCTCCTTTTAACGGACAAAATAATGATCAAAAACGCTTTTTTTCAACGGTTTGCATCGATTCTCCGGATGCGTTCCATAACACACCGAACCCGCGGGGACCTGGCAGCCCATTACCAGGGAACCCGCCGCAACCATGCTTCCATCCCCGATTACCGAGTTCCCGACCACACTGCTGTTGGCAAAAAGGCCAACGCCCTTGCCGATGGTTGGGTATTCCAAATCGAGGTTGCCCCCCACCGTCACCCCTTGATAAACGACCAGATAGTCGCCGTAGGAAGCCCGTCCCAATACCGTTCCAACGCAATGGACCAAGAGAAAGACCTCCGGCAACCGGACTTGGTAGTAGACGTCCAGGCCATGCAACGCCTTGTTCAACGCATAGAGTCGATCTGCCAATTCTACATTCTCGATGATCGTCGAGGCGCCATTCGCCAAAAAATAGAGGAACGTGGCGTATTGATCCGTAATCAACGGGGAAAAAAAGGGCTTGCCATCTTTCGTATGGTACTTGACCGAAATCCGGGAAAAGCAATGCTCCAACCGATCATACGCCAAATCAATACATCGGCCAATCTCCCGTCCAGTCGCCTCGGTATTTCCGCAAGGGAAAAACAGGTTCAACTGACTCGACGTATACGCAATCTGCGCGTCCCGGTCTAAATATAGATCCACTGCGTCCTCCTCCCGTTCCAAGATGCGCTACCAAACACCAAAGCCACCATCGACGACAAGGTTTTGTCCGGTCACGTAGGCCGACAAATCGGACGCGAGATAGCAAACAGCTCCCTTAAAATCCTCTTCCTTCGCCATGCGCCGCAACGGCGTCTTGCCGATATAACGATCCACAAAGCGGGGATCCTGGTCGCGGAACACTCCTCCCGGAGTAATGGCATTCACTCGTATATCCGGAGCCAGCACGGTTGCGCACCAGCGCGTAAACTGAATCAAACCGCCCTTGCTCGCGGCATATGCTGCAGGGCTTCCCATAGCCGTCCCCTCGTATAGCCGCAGATCGGGGCCATAAACCCCGTATATGCTCGATATGTTGATGATATTCCCCCTGCCGGATTTTTTGAGGTACGGTGTGGCGGATTGCGTGAGCACGAAAACCGACGATAGATTAACCTCCAGCGCCTTACGCCACGTATCGCTGGACTGCTCTTCGAATGGCACCACCCAGCCCTCCAATCCGCTGGTACCGACAAATGCAGCGCAATTGACCAGCACATCCAATCCGCCAAAACGATCGGCAACCCTTCCCGGCAGTTCGCGTACCGCAGGTTCATCGGCAAGATTTACAGGAAAAGCCTCCGCCTCGATCCCATGGCCTTTTACCAGCTGGTCCACGGTTTCCTGGCAGGCATCGGCATGTAAATCCGCCACCGCAACCGAAGCACCAAGCTCGGCGAGCGCCGACGCCATAGCACGCCCTATGTGCCCCGCGCCGCCCGTAATGACTACGGTCCGCCCGGCGAGATTCATCAGCTCACGTACGCTTTTCATTCGATCCTCTGTTGTCTCTGGATTAAAAATTCAGCAAATGCAAAATCAAGTTCGCTATCGATATCCACCGCATGCTCCACGGGTATCTCAACCGCCGCCACCCGTCCTTCCCAGAAAGAATCGGTTCGCATGACAAAACCGGGCGAAGTGACGTAGAAGGCCGTTGCGATGTCATATACCGGCGCAAAGTCCTGCCGTCTTGCACCCTTGGTTTGCGGCGGATTCACCAGCTTCACGCTGCCGTCGTCCAATAAGTTTACCACGTTGAACGAAGGATGCCGCTCCGACCGACTCACGGCTATAACCGTTTCTCCTGCACCCGAAAAGAAATGACGAATCCCCTGATTGACCTCTTCAATGGTGCGCAAAGGCGATGTAGGGGGCAGGCTTACCATCACCTCCATGGGCGGGAGCCCGGACTGCTCGACCCATTCCGCAGCGTGCCGCCAGGCCAAACGTTCCGGCGCGCCATCCGAGGCGAGTTCCGGGGGGCGCAAAAACGGCACTTCAGCCCCGTATTTTCGGGACACTTCGGCAATTTCGCGGTCATCGGTCGATACAAAAACCCGATCGATCAGCTCGGACCGCAATCCCGTTTCAATGGCAGAAGCAATAAGTGGTTTACCGGCCAAAGGCATGACGTTTTTCCGAGGAAGCCCCTTGGAACCACCGCGAGCAAAAATCCACGCATAGACTACCGGCTTGTTCTGCATATCCAACAACCTTCTTTCGCGGCTATCTCTGCCGCATCGATTAGCTCCACGGTTTCAATCCCTTCCTCTAGCGAGCATAAAGAACCCGCCTCCGGCGACCAAGCCGCCGCGTGCATGGCTGCAAACATTTCGTTTCTCTCGAGCGAGACGGCATCTCCATCGCCATTATGTACCAGACGGTTTCCAACAAAATCAAGAAAGAGGGTCCCTCCCTCGTATTGGATGGTGCAATCCCTACGGACGTTGCGATCCAGATAATTCATCTGGCAAAGCGCCACCGGACAGCGCTCGGTTTCCATGAGCAGGCCGAAGACATCATCGGTCTCAATCTCCAGCCCACTGAAATGTCCCCCGAGTGCGGAGACCCGTTTCCAGCAACCCGCCAGCATTCCGATATAATCCAGCTCATGGCTAAGATCCCGAAGTACCCCTCCCCCTTGAGATTTTTTTGCGGAATAACACTGCTGATAGTCGGTTCCCGGTCGCCAGTCGGGCAGGTACTGCCCCACATACGCATGGATGGAAATGATTCGTTTCCCCTCCAATAGTCCATTTGCTTTGCGCAGGAGCGGATGAAAACGCAGCACGTAGCCGACCATAATCTTAAAGCCATATACGATGTCACGGGGCACGGAAACATTGAACAAGGGTTTCTCGACAAGGCAGATCCCCGTAAAGCCATGCTGCTTTAATTCTCGAAGCGTCGCCAGATGTTCGGATGTCCGATTCGCAACCACCACATACTGGGGTTCAAACTTGGCAAGCGCCTCTTCAACGGAAGAAAAAAACGGACAGGCCAAATCCACGGCATGTCGGCTCACCACAGCCGTCTGCGCCCCCATCTCGCGTAAAACCGCTTCATGGCGCGCACCAATCGAACCGTATCCAATGACCAAGCTTTTCATCGGGCGTATTCCAGATTGTAAAAGGGTTTCTTCAGGATTCCTTCGAGATCGGCGTTCCGAAGGACATCTACGATCCGCGCCGCCGTGTTTTCGCGCTCGCAAGGATGGACCATTCCGAGCAACGAGGCCCTGAATTCGAAATCCCGTGCCTTTTGAATGGCGGAAACAACGGATTCACGATCCGGCTCGCAGTCGATGATGCTCTGAGTTCGAATGCGGCCTTTCTGCCGATCGCCGATATTGACCGTGGGCACGCCGAATATCGGCGTCTCCAGAATTCCGCTCGAACTGTTTCCAACCACTACATCGCAAAGCTTCATGGCCGACAAGTAGCGGCGCAATCCCAACGACGCAACGGCCAGGCAGCGCTTCGGATGGGCGGCGGCATAGGCGTCGATCTTTTCGTTAATGATCTCTCCGTCTGTATCCGCATTCGCCTTGGTGAAGAGCAGTTTGTGTTCTGGAAACTGCTCCAACGCCGAGAGCAACTCATCGAACTGCGTTCCGGCGGTGGCGGTTTCGAGCGTTACGGGGTGAAAGGTTACCAGAAAAAAGGGAGCATCCAGCGGGAAGCCGATGGATACCTCCAACTCATCCCGATCCATCAGGGAAATCTTGCGGATGTTTTCTATTCCCAGAGCACCGACATTAAAAACGCGTTCAGGGTTTTCACCCAATTGAATAATCCGCCGGCGGTATTCCTCGCAGGACGGAAAATGAAGATGCGCCATTTTGGTGATCGAATGCCGAAACGCCTCGTCCACCGCCCCCTCCGTGGTTTCTCCCCCATGAATGTGGGCGATCGGAATGCGCAGAATCTGGGCCGCAGCCGCCGCACAAAAAGATTCGTACCGGTCGCCCAGTATGACCAGCAAATCCGGCTTCAATTGCCCTAAGGCTTCACCATAACGACTCAGCGCAAGCCCCATCGTTTTGCAGATCCCGACAGTGCTGTCATCAAACTTGAGGATATCAACACGCGCATCTACATTGAATCCATCCGCTTCAATTTCCCGAACCGTCATCCCGTGCTGTTCGGATAAATGGCTTCCGCTTACGAGCAATTGCAACTGAAGTGCATCCGATTGGCGAACCAGTCCGGCAATCCCCCTCAACAATCCCCACTCCGCGCGGGTAGATGTAAATATGCAGATTTTACGCATCGATCATCTCGTCAGCTTGATAATTTCGCCGTGCCGTTTGCCCGATTACCTCGTCCCAGCGCATCGGCGAAACCCCTGTTCCCGGGCGCTTAACCGTCAGGTTTATCTCCGTAAACAGTTCTCCGGCGGCAATCGGGCCGGCAGCAACGATGCTCTTGCGGGCAATCGGTTTGTTTTTGAGTTCGGACGAAGTTGGTTTTTTAACCCCATCCCCCAAAGCGGCTTCTATATTTCGGATGGCCCGAACCATGGCCGCCAGGTCATCAGGTTCCAGGCTGGCCTTATGATCCGGCCCGGGCAGGTTACGATCCAACGTAAAGTGTTTTTCGATGACCGTTGCCCCCAGCGCAACGGCCGCGATCGGTACTTCAATTCCCAAGGTATGATCTGAATAACCCACGCCCTTTAAGCCCGGAAATGCGTTCCTCAACGTTTGCATCGCCCGCAGGTTTACATCACCCATTGGAGTCGGATATTCGGTGTTGCAGTGCAGCAGGGTGATCTGTTTTTGCGGTGTTCCGGAAGACTCCAGAAGCGACAGCGCAGCCGCCACTTCATCCAGATCGCACATACCGCTGGAAAGAATAACCTCCTGACCCAATGAACCGATTTTTCGGAGATAGGGAAGGTTGGTAATCTCGCCGGAAGGCAGCTTCCAGCGCTTCATGCCGATATTCACCAGCAGATCAATCGATGCCAAATCGAACGGTGTCGAAAGAAACTCTATCTGATTATTTTCGCAGCACGCTTTCAGCTCGCAAAAATCCTCACTGGAAAGTTCCAGTTTTTTCAGCATCTGATACTGACTCTCAGAGGTGCCTGTCGCTTCTTGCTGATAACCGGCTTTGGCGGC
Organism: Pontiellaceae bacterium; assembly: GCA_016937035.1. Next base: position 35,741 of record JAFGWS010000110.1, on the reverse strand, counting down.
GGTAACGGTCACTAGCGTTTCGGCTCGAAAGGTCTGAAACTTGACGGCATCCACCCCGGCGTTGGCCGCAGCAGCAACCATCGCTTTCGCCTGTTCCAACGAACCATTATGGTTTACCCCCGCCTCTGCTATGACAAAAACATTATCCATCGCGCCCCCGTTCCAGACTCCCCGCAGGAACAAAACTTCCTTCAGGGATTGAAACACCATGGACACTAACCGCATTACTGCCGAAAAACGTGCCTGTGCCGATGTTTACACCGCCGTTTATAATCGCTCCGGTTGAAATGTGGCAATGCGGCCCAATCTTTGCATCATGCTCAATCAGCGCCTTGCTGTTAATTATGCAATTCTCCCCAACCCAAGCACCCGCGTTGACCAATGCATCGTGCATAACAATCGTCCCGGCTTCGACTTCAGCATGATCTGAAATATATGCTCTCGGGGAGAAAATGACAGGCATCTCAAAACCGAGAGATTGAAGCGCATTGAACAGACGCATCCGAACTTCCGGCGTCTTGATTTGTCCAACCGTAACCAACGCGTACCGATAGTGTTTCCGGAGATCCAAAAGATCATCATCCGTTCCGAGCAGCGGATATCCCATCACAGCGGTATCGCCGAAATCAGGACGATCAATCACCCCGGCGATCTCAAACCGCCCCTCTTGCTCAATGACATCCATACAGGCGCGACAATGTCCTCCCGCTCCGATCAGTAAAATTTGGGGTTTGTTCATTTGAGTCTCACACTGCTCGGAATATTCACCACCCGCTCTTCAAGCCATTCTGCATGGTCCAGCGGGCCTCGTGGACAGTCTTTAAACATTTCCAGCTCGTTCATCAATCGCCAAATGGGTCTCGTCATCACCCCGGCATCGTTCGTGGCGTGCAAAAATGCGTCGCGCTCTTTTCGATCAGAAAGGATCACCGCGTTCAGCCAATAATTCGAGCGTGCGTGTTCCGGTTCGCTGAAAAATTCGACGCCAATGGTTGAAAAATATTTTTTGTATACTTCGGCCAGCTCCCGTTTATTTTTCAGAAACTCATCAATCTGTTCGAGCTGAGCACAGGCCAGTGCCGCATTCAGATTCGGCATGCGGTAGTTGTAGCCGACTTCGTCATGTACAAACTCCCATCGGTGCGGGACTTTGGCCGTGGTGGTAATGTGTTTGGCCCTGCGGGCCAGTGCTGCATCATTCGTCACAATGGCTCCGCCGCCGCCGCAGGTGATGGTTTTATTCCCATTGAAACTGAATACACTCATCATCCCGAACGTGCCGGTATGCTGCCCTTTGTAAAAACTCCCCAGCGACTCGGCAGCATCCTCAATCACCGGGAGGCCGAATTTGTTGCAAACCTCGATAATTTCATCCATTCGGCAGGGATGCCCGAAAGTATGCATGGGTACACAGACGGTGATGGGCCGTCCGGTTTGACGATTCACTCTTCGTCCTCGCTTTGAATCTGCATCCGTTTGCGTTTCAAGAAACTCCAGCAGCGCATCCGGCGACAAGCCCATTGTTTCGCGATCGACATCCACAAAACAGGGGGTGGCTCCGCAATAGGAAACGGCATTGGCGGTTGCGATAAAGGTTAATGGCTGGGTGATCACTTCATCCCCTGCCTGAACCCCCGCGAGTTTTAGCGCGACATGCAAGGCTGCCGTTCCGTTTACCGTCACAACGGCATATTTTGCGCCGACATATTCCGCCAGCATTGCTTCAAAACGGTCTACATATGCACCCACACTGGAGACAAAAGTGGAGTCAATGCAGTCGTTTAAATAATCCTTTTCCTTCCCAACAAAGCGCGGTTCGTGCAACGGAATAAAGTCCGTTGTATGAAACTGCTCCCGGATAAATTGAATCGCCTCTTCAAACATTGTAGATGTTCGCTTTGTACTTGGAGAGATTAGCGGGATTAACAAACCAGTCAATGGTTGCTTTCAACCCCTCATCGATGGAGCATTCCGGCTCAAATCCGGTCAGATTGCGGATTTTAGAATTATCACACCACAGACGGAATACTTCCGATTTCCCGGGTCGCAACCGCTGTTCATCGGTGATGAATTGCACATCGCTACCCATAATTTCTTTGATCTTGTTCAACGTATCCCCTACCGAAATTTCAAAATTTGATCCAATGTTTACCGTTTCGCCGATGGTTTTTTCACTTTCGGCCAAGGCGATAAATCCGCGGCACGTATCCAGCACATAGTTAAAATCGCGTGTAGGCGATATATCGCCCAGCTTGATCTGTTTCATACCGTTCGCAATCTGCGTGATAATGGTTGGGATCACGGCCCGGGTGGATTGCCGGGGACCGTACGTATTAAACGGACGGGCAATGGTCACCGGCAGGTTAAACGCATTGTAAAAACTCATCGCCATGGCGTCAGCGCCGATCTTGCTGGCGCTGTAGGGCGACTGAGGCTGCATCGGATGCTTTTCATCAATCGGGACATACTGCGCAGTTCCATACACCTCGCTGGTGGACGTATGAATGATCCGTTCACATCCGTTATCCCGGGCTGCTTGACAGACATTGAGCGTCCCTGTCACGTTCGTTGCCACATAACTGTCTGGTGCAACATACGAATACGGTATTGCAATCAGAGCTGCCAGATGGAAAACAACATCGATGTCCCGAGTAATTTCCCGGCAATAATTCGGATCGCGCACATCTCCACAAACCACTTCAAGATTTTCGTGGGCACCTATATCCTCAAGCCACCCCCAATAATTAAAGGAGTTGTATTGAGAAAGAGCTCTAACCCCCGCCCCCATTCCCAGCAACATTTCTGTCAGATGAGACCCAATAAAGCCATCAGCACCAGTTACCAAAACTCTTTTATCTCTCAAATTCATCTTTTACCCCGAAATTATGCATCGACCCCCAAAGACTCCCCTTGCTTTCCCCAAATTTTTTCTCTGAACTTCCGCCGCTTTTGTTTGTCTGCAATGAACATGCTCAGCAACTTGACGGTATGTTTACGGAGCGCGGATGGCCGCTGGACAAAGTGCAGCTCCGTCTCCTTCGCCGCCGACATCCTGAAATACCGGAGCCACTCCTCGCGCTCGGGATAGACCTCATAGTTCCACGGTTTGAGGTTTTCCACAAAATGGAGAATCGCACCCTTCGCAACCAGCTCCCCGAACGATTCATAATGGTGGAACCGCAGATATTCCCTCTTCCGGCGACCTTTCATGCTCTTCGGACTCAAATAGACGTTGTATTCCACGGGAAGAAACACGGTTTTTCCATAGCTAATCAGATTCATCGGATCCTGCGTAGGACAGGAAAAATCGTTGGCCTCGATCAAACGGCGCGCCTGACCGGCAACATCGTCCTGGCGCCAAAGGGCAAGGTTCATCAGCAGCAGCCCCGCATTAAAATAGCAATCCCACGGCACGTGCTGCACACCGGCGTTGTGCAGACCGATTCGAACCGCGCCGATATAGTTTCCCTCCAAATTGGTCGCAAAAAGTTCCCGAAGATCGCGTTTCACGATCATATCGACATCGAGCCAGATGGCCTTGTCGTATTCCGACAAGAACTCGGGAATGAGGAAGCGGTAATAGTTTGGGCGGGAGAGGTGATGCCGCGTCTTAGCGCCCACAAAATGGTCCGCCGGATCAAGCCATTCCACAGCATGACGTCGATACGGGGCAACCGTTTCGTCGATCTTGGAGGCAGAGCTGCGGCGGGTTTCTTCGTCTGCAATGATGAATACCCGATAAACCGTGTCCGATACCGCATTCTCAAACAGCGATGTCAGCATCACACATGCGGGCACTAGATAATTCTGATCAAACGCAATTACGACGGGTATTTCTTCGATCTTCACTTAAACGCATTCCATATTTCCGATTCAAAAACCACGCGCTCCCCCGTGAAACAGGGTTTTCCTCCGTCGCTTCGGCAACGGAGCTGTAGGTTCTTTGCCCAGAGTTTATAGTTAGTTTAAGGGTTTCGGTCAAGGGCATAGACGAAGAGGTGCCGGGGAGAGGTCAGAGCCTTTTTATCTCCAACACAACCGCCTTTTTTTTACAGAAATTAGGACCGTCTGTTAAAGGTTCTACTTTTCCGCGCCGGCTTCGGAAGATAATCGTTCAAACAAGGCCGGATCGACCTCCTCCAGCCCGGTAATGCTGTAGAGGTGGTTTGCCGTGATCCATGGCAGCCAGAAGCGGTGTCCGCCGACGCCGCGCCCGGAGCCGCCCGGCCCCATGCGCCAGCCCTCCTGTTGGAACCCGATCGCTTTCAGATCATACTGGCGGCCCGGTAGCGCAACCATCGATTTGGTGGCGTGCAGCAGGATGCGGGCGACGTCAAGATAATGCGGATCGTCGGTAAGCAGGTAGAGTTTCGCATAGGAGGAGGCGGACCAATCCAGATATTCATCCACGCTTCCCGCATGAAGCGCCGAAATACCCTGCACCCCGATGATCGGTACCTCGCGGCTCCAGTGCAGATCGGCGTCGGCCGCATCGACCGGCATCGGGACATCCCAAATCCAGAGCCAACTCTCGGCAAAGTCCGCAGCGGCGCGGGCGCGTTCCAGCCATTTGGAAGATCCGGTCGCCTCGTAGAGGCTCAGATAGGCCTCCAGGCTCAGCATCCCGGCTTCCTTGTCGGTAATGTTTGGATTGTCGCTGGCGCCGCCGATAAACAATCCACGAGTTCCCCAGTTGGCCCAGACATACTCCGCCGCACGAATCGCCGCCTCCTGATACCTTGGATCGCCGGTCTCCTCCGTCATCATGACCAGCAGCGGGACCGGACAATAGCTGGTTGTTCCCGTGGATTCCTCGACCTCGCTGCTTCCAGGTTTCCAGCAGCGCGGGAACGAGCCATCCGCCCGTTGTTGCGGCAGGAGCCAGTCCACATAGGTCTTCACCCAGGCAAACCATTCGGGATGGAGGCGACCCTTTTCGCGTTCACGCCGGTAAGTCCGCATCACCACGCGCATGCCTTCGGTCGCATTGCGCAGCCACGGGGCCACCCACTCTGGATGGTCGCCCGTCCACGGTCCGCCCGTGGCCAGATCGTAGCCGGTTCCCATCAAGGGCACGTCCGAGAGCGCCTCAACCATCGAGTCGATGATCGCAAGGCCGGTCTGCCGCATTTTGATCCCGCGCTCGGAGGGGTCGCGATCGCTTTCGCGCAGCAGCTGGTCGGCGCATTCCAGGTTTTTTCCGACAAAACCCATGGCGACCATGGTATAGTTCCATTGGCGCTCGTCGGTGATGGTATTCACCACAAAGGGCATGGCGGTGCGGCCCTCGATGGTATTGGCCAAGGCCGCCAGCTGGTCCGTCAGTACACGGCGCATCTGCTCCACATCGATGGGCTCGACCGCAGGCTTCAATGTATTCCACGCCCAACGCCAGCTGTTGCGGGTCACGTCACGAAATGATTCATCGCGACCAAATCGGAAGCTTACCGCATAGGTATGAACCGTGTCCTCTTTGATTGGATGGTAGCGGCGATACCAGACTTGGGATGGGCCGCGTCCGAATTGGGTCATAGAGCCGGGATACTGGAAACCAAACTCCACCGGCCCCTCGCCCTCCTGCCATGCGCCAAGCGAACCAAACTTCAAGCGCGCATCGGTCATGATCGTTTCGGCCAGCCGGCTTTCGGCGACGGTCGTATCGCCCTGCGGAGCAGGGTCCAGAATTGCCACCGAGGTGCCGTTGGCAAAGGAGAGCGCAAACAGCGGGGCCGAGATAATGTCCTCCCGCATGAGGAAGCGGCGGGCTGCATGGTTCAGCGTTCCGCCGGGCGAGCGATCACCGTCGTGCGAGGGATCGCCGTACAGCGCCCCGGGCGCCATGCAGTTGATATCGAACCAACCCACCGACGGGTCAACGGAAAGCACAATCGATGATTGGAAGCCGCCCGGCGCGCTGCCCTCCACCTTCACATCCCGGCGCAGAGAGAGCACCTTTTCCTTCACCTGCCAATGGTCCGTCACCTGGAAGACCGCATCCTGATAGTCAACCCGGGCCGATGCCGTGATTCCTTCAGGCGTCTTTTCAACGCTCCGATATCCCGAGCGGAGCGGGATGATTTCCGCTCCTGCGGCATGGATTTCCAACCGTACCGGCTGGGACTGGACGATGCGTGGTGCGGGACCGCCTTCGACGGCAATGCCCCACTCGCCGTTTTCGCCCTGCACGAACACAACCGAGGCCCCGGAATCGAGAACCCCCAACTTCATCGACTCAGTCTGTGCGCTGAGAACGGAAGCGCTCAGCAGCCATCCGAAAAAGATACTCTTGAACATTTGCCGGCACTCCCTTCCAGTGCGCCGCACGAGGCGGCGCGTTGATTGCTTTTACTTTTTAAACTTCCACCAGTTGAAGGTCATCAGGTCGATTCCGTTGTCGCCCACGAACACGAGGAACAGGTCGTTCACGCCAGTTGCACCTTCAACCGTGCAGGAAACGGTTTTCCATTTTTGCCAACCCTGGGTGCGGGGCGCGACGCAGGTGCCGACCAGCTTCCCGTCCTTTGATCCAAGGCGAAGCTCGATCTTGCCGCCGTTCTTGTTCGATGCCACGCGGGCTTCAAACGAGGAAGCCCCGGAGCCGAAATCAACGCCCTTGAGCTGGATAAAGTCGCCGTTGTCGATATCGCAGACATTCATGCCGCCGTTGTCGTCGTAGCAGATTTCCGTTTCGACGCCGCCGTTGTTGAAGATCGTTTCCGCCTGGACGGTTTCATAGGGATTGAGGGAACCAACCTGCTTCGGGCCTTCCTTGGTCGCGATGACCTCCTTGACCGAGCCATCGGCATTGAAGACCAGCTCGTCCACGCACACCGAGCGCTTGAAACCGCCGCCGCCGGGCAAACCGGCATCGTGGTAGAAGAGGTAGGTCTTGCCCTTGAAGTCGATCACGCCGGGATGGATGGTGAAGGCGCTCTGCGGCTTCATGATGACGTTGCCGTACTTCCAGGGGCCCACGGGACTCTTGCTGGTCGAATAGCCTAGGTGCTCCGAAATCGGCCCGCCGGCAAAGAAGAGATAATACAGGTTGTTGCGCTTGTAGAGCCACGGCCCTTCCTCGTAGGTTGTTGCCCGCTTTTCGTCTTCCACGGTGCGCTTTCCAAACTCTTCAATCGACATATCCAGCACCACAAGGCCCTTGTCGCCGATGGTCGTGTCGATGGAGATCATGTCCTCGTTCAACTTCGCGTACCAGCACTTGGGATTGCCCCAGTAGAGATAGGCCTGCCCGTCGTCGTCGATAAACACGCTCGGATCGATATGGTCGCCGGGGATCAACGCCTTTCCGATCGGATCGTGGAACGGCCCCGCCGGATGATCCGCCACCAGCACGCCGATGCCGCGCCCCTGCAGCGGGCAATAGAGGTACCACTTGCCGTTCCGCTCGACCGCCTGCGGTGCCCACGCGCCGTTTTCATAGCCGCCGCCCCAGCCGTTCTTCGCCCATTCGAAATCATACAGCGAGGCCACGATGCCGTGGTCGGTCCAGTTGACCATGTCGGTGGACGAATAGCAGAGCCAGTTCTTCATCGTGAAAAAGTTCCGTTCCGTCACGTCTTCGTCGTGGCTGGTGTAAAGATAGCAAACGCCGTCCTTCACGAATGGTGCCGGGTCGGCACTGTATAAATTCTGAATGATCGGATTCTCCGCATAACCATTCACGGCAAAGACAACCGACCATAAGGCGGATGCTGCAACCAGTGACTTTTTTACTTCCATGGTCTAACTCCTTCGTTTCACTTAATACAGTTTAACAATGATCACTTTTTTACAAACTTCCACCAGTTAAAGCGGAACAGTTCATCTGAACCGCCGACAAAACGCAGGTAAAGATCGTGTACCCCTTCAGCACCGCTGACCGTGCAGGAAACGGTTTCCCACGTCTGCTCGCCGCCGGTCGCCGGAACTTCGCAGGTTCCCACTAACGTACCTTTGGGATTATCCAGCCGAAGCTCAATCTTTCCGCCCGCAGTCGCAGCCGCAACCCGCGCCGAAAAACTTTTCGCGCCGGAACCAAAATCAACGCCCTTGACCTTGATGTAGTCGGTATTGTCGATGTTGCAGACATTCATTCCGCCTTCGCTGCATTTTTCCGTTTTGAGCCCAACCGACCAGCAGATGGTCTCGGCTTCTGTCTGCTTATACGGATTAAGCAGTTCAATCTGCAGGACTCCTTCGCGGGTCCACCAGGGCAGTTCAACAATGCTTCCGTCTTCGGCATACTCAAACTCCTCTACGCAGATGGAACGGCGCTCGCGGTGCTTCAGATCGTCGGAAAAATTGAGGTTGTAATTGAAGCCGAAAACGTACGACTTTCCTTTATAATCGATGATTCCAGGATGGTTTCCAGACGAGGCCGCGTGCGGTTTCATGATGTAGCCCATCGTCTTCCACGGACCGGTCGGGCTGTCGCTCATGGCATAGCCCATGCCCTCCGGGCAGCAGTATGAAGCAAAGGCCAGATAATAGTTCCCGTTGCGCTTATAGAACCAAGGCCCCTCTTCAAACAGCTCCGGCCGTTCAAATTCAACAATCTCGCCGGAGTAGGAAATCATGTCGTCGTTGAGCGTCACATAAAAGATACGCTGATGGCCCCAGTAGAGATAGGCCTGGCCATCGTCGTCAATAAAGACCGTTGGATCGATGTCATCGTTGGACTCCGCGTTATAAATCAGCGGCTTCCCAATGGCGTCCTTAAACGGCCCCATTGGATTATCCGCCACGGCCACCCCGATCACCATATGTCCATTGCGGACCGTCGGACCATAGAGATAAAACGTACCGTCCTTCTCAATCACCTGCGGCGCCCACGCATTACGTCCATCCGCCCATTCAAAGGTTTTCGGATCGCGCACACCCGCCACCGTTCCATGGTCGGTCCAGTTCACCATATCGGTGGAGCTGTAGAGCATCCAGTCGTACATAGTGAAGCCTTTGGCCTCGTCATCATCGTGCGTCGTGTACAGATAAACCACGCCGTCATGGACCAACGGAGCGGGGTCGGCCGTATACTGAGTCTGAATAATCGGATTCTCTCCCAGACAAACCGAACCCTGAGCCACAACCACGCCCAACAGAGCGCACAAACGGCTCGTATACATTTTCTTATTCATTATCTTCTCCCTCTCACACAATCAGGAATAATTACCAACGAGCTACTCCTGGCCCATACCAGCGCTGTAAATAAAACTTTCCGGCCAACAAATTCACAAAACGCGGAATATACGTTCTGCCATTGAGCAGATCAGAGCGACGGCTGAATAATCTGTTGCGCTTCGTTAAGAAGAAGATAGGCGCTGACCCAGTCAAACCAATACCCCTCTGCGTTGTTGCCGATACGGACCACGCGCTCCAACCTCAACGGCAAGCCGACCGCTATAATTTTTTCGGCCGTCTGAAGCTCGGCGAGCGCTTCGTCATCGTGTCCCAAACGATAAAGGGAGCAGGCAAGAAGGGTATGATTCATCGCTATGCGTGTAGGCGTTTGATCGACGGATTTGAGGTTTCCCCTCGACCAATACACCGCCTCATCATAATGCCCCAGTCGATACTCCAGCAGCGAGAGGGCCCACATCCGCCAGGCATGGATATAGATGTCCCATTGGGTCCTCCCTCGAAAGTTTGAAATCGTTTCGCGCAGAATCCCGCCCAACGGTTCCACTTCTTTCAGCAAGGCTTCGTCGCACGGAAAAGTGATGCACATTTTAATGACCTGCTCCGCCGCAATCGGATTCTGGGTTTGACCAAAACGACGGATGATCTCCCAGGAAAACTGTCGACACTCTTCCTGATCGCCCGCCACCATCAGCGTTGGAGCCACGCACAGCAGCCCGCGCGTGGCATCATCGGTCAGATCGGATTTATCCACCTGCACGGCCCTCGCAAATCTAAGCATATGCGCCGCCGCCGTATTCCATTCGCCGCGTTGAAGATTCCACTCAGCAAGGTCCAGAAATACTGCTCCGGCTTCCAGCGACGGTTTAATTACGGGCAGTTCAACATCTGAAACCAGCTGTTCCGCCGCCTCAAACTGCTCCCGATTCAGCAACACCGCCGCCATAGCAATTGCTTCGCGCGCTTCCGCCTCCATACGCAGTTGCGCCTCGCTTTCCCGCGCTGCTTTGGCCTGCTGCTCTGCGGTTACCGCGCGGCGGCGGGCGACGCGTTCGCGCACCAAAAGCCAGCTGGAAACGGTCAGCCCGGCCAGCAATACCGCCAAGACCGCAGCCGCAGAAAAAACCGCACCCCGATTCCGGCGCACCATTTTCTGAAATTGATACCGGCGACTGGGCGGCCGCGCAGTGACCGGCTCAAAATTGAGGTAGCGCGAAATATCTGTGGAAAACGCATCAACGGTTTCATAACGGCGGGTGCGGTCCTTTTCCAGCGCCTTCATTACGATCCAGTCCAGATCGCCGCTCAGCGCCCGCTCCAGCTCAGCGACACCGCCTTTTGTTGTGAGCATGGAATTCGATTCCGGGGCCACATTCTTCAACCGCACTGACGGACGGATCGGCTCCTGATTCATCAAGGTGCGGCGCATCGCATCAACCCCATCCTCCGCCAACGCCTTGGCATCAAAAGGCGTCTGTCCGGTCAGCAGCTCATAAAGGAGCGTCCCCAGACTGTAGATATCGCTGCGCGTATCCAGATCATCGCCGCCCATCTGGGCCTGCTCGGGACTCATATACGTGGGCGTTCCGACAAACGGCTCGATCACCGTAAAGCCCTCGGCATCGCCCAACAGCCCTTTATGCACGGCCTTGGCAATCCCGAAATCGATCACGCGCGGGCGCGCTCCGCCCTCGTGGAGATCCACTAAAACATTAGAGGGTTTAATGTCGCGATGAATAATCCCCTTCTGGTGCGCGTGCTGAACGGCGTGGCAGACCTGAACAAAAAGCTCCAGACGCTGACGCAGCCCCAGCTGGTTGGCATTGCAGTAACGCGTGATCGGGATGCCCGAGACCAACTCCATCACAAAAAAGGGCCGGCCGGTCTCTGTTTTTCCAGCATCATACACGTGAGCAATATTCGGATGGTCCATCATTGCCAGCGCTTGGCGCTCTGACTCAAAACGCGCGATAACACTTTTGGTGTCCATGCCCCGCTTAATAATTTTAAAGGCCACCATGCGCCGAACCGGAGACGATTGCTCCGCCACATACACATTCCCGGAACCGCCCTCGCCGATTTTACGCAGCAGCTTGTAGGGTCCAATCTGTTTACCGACTTCCTCGTCCTCTTCCTCAAACACGCGACCGGCCTTTTCCAACACCTTATCCAGCCCATCGAGGGTCCGAACAACATCGGCGGTCGTAATCTGCGTGGGAGCAGCCTCGGAAAAAAACTTTTCGGATTCGCTCACGGCAGAAAGCAATCGATCAACCCGCTCGCGCAGCCGCGCATCGGAGCCGCAGGCCTTTTCAATGTAAGCGTCCCGCTCCGTATCGATTTCAATTTCCAAGGCGGAAAAGAAGATTTCATCAGCACGCACCTGAATTGGATCCCGCTCAGCCATTGCAGTTATTCCGTCTCCGCGCGAATTCGATCGTAGAGCCAGGCCCGGGCGAAGGTCCAGTAGCGCCGCACCGACCGCTCGCCGATCCCCAGCGCCTCGGCAATTTCCTGTTGCGTCATGCCGCCGAAATATTTCATCACCACAATTTTGGCCCACTCCGGATGCACTTGCTCCAGCTGAATCAGCGCATCCTCCACCAGCAGAATCTTTTCATCCGGCTCTGAATCGGCCAGATCCGTGATTTCCAAATCGACGCGCTTCTGCGCCCCCCCACGCTTCTGCCGTCCCTTTCGTCGGGCGTGCTCAACCAGAATACGCCGCATCGCCAGCGAGGCTGCCGAAAAAAAGCTGGCCCGGTTTTCCCAACTGCGGTCCTCATCGCGCACCATCCGCAGCCAGGCCTCGTGCACCAACGCGGTCGCCTGAAGCGTATGCTGCCGAACCTCGCCGGCCATCCGCGCACCAGCCAGCCGCCGCAGCTCGTTATACACCAGCGGAAACAGCTCGTCCGCGCTCTTCCCGCCCTCGGCCGGATCCGAATTCAGAATGGTTGATACATCATCCATAATACGACAAAAATGAAAACAACTTAACGCCATCGGGGACATAAAACCCCACACAAAATCAAGCAGTTACCGAATATGTCCACAGAGATAACAGTGCACCCCGCCGAATGTCACGAACATTTGAATCTCCCCATCTTACCGGTTACGCCTCCGCGCCTCGGATTTTCGGGGAACAGTGTCAAGGCCCAATGCTCATTCCCCTATTTTGAACCCTAAAAATCGACGTCGGAATGCAGGCGCATTTCCAGCATCGGCCGCGCATGATCCCACCCTTTCGCCAAGGCATGAAGATCATGCCGCAGGCGGGTGGTTTCTTTAAAACGCTCCTCATTTGAAAGTTCGGTGCGCTGCGCCAAGGCGACCTGCTCGCACTCAATGTAACGTTTCCAAAAAATTGAGATATACTGCTGCACAAGTTCCACGGCAGTCGTCTCCGCATCGATCGACCTCGACTCCTCCACCTGCACTCGAGCAATCACCTTCTGCGTCTCCTCATCGTGCTCATGAAAACCGTCGGTGAGGGTTTCGGGCGGATCGAGCATCAGGATATCGACCAGCTTTTTACAGGTTGGATCGGTCAGCAGATAAGGCGGTAAAAACTCCTGCACCAAGGGATGCACCTCATGATAATGATGAACCAGCAGCTCCAGCAGCGCCATCTCCTGACGAGGATAGGTTTTCTGCGGCTTGGGAGGAGGAACCGCTTCAGAAGCCGACGCATGCACTGGACGGTGCTTCAGCTGCGCACGAAGAGCACGCCTCAAGTCCTGCTCCAGCGCCTGTGGAGAAATGTGCAACCGATCGGCCGCATGATTGATCATTGGATCGCGTCGCGCGGCGGAGCGGCATTGCCCAATAAGGTTTAAAACCGCCTGCACCGCGCGCATCTGCCCCGCTTCTGTTCCGACATCGTCCTGCTTTTGAGAAACATCGATCAGAAAATCGAGCGCGGAAGGCGCTTCCGCCACGCGGCTGTTAAGAGCCGCAGCGCCCTCTTTTCGAATGAGCGAATCGGGATCTTCGCCCTGCGGCAGGGTCACCACACGAACCGCCAGCTCGGCGGCAATAAAGATTTCCGAGGAGGCGAGCGCCGCCTTAATCCCAGCCGCATCGGCATCGAGCACCAGCACGACCTCGTCGGCATAGCGTTTAATGAGCCGGGCGTGGTTTTCGGTCAACGCCGTTCCCTGCGAGGCCACCACGTTCGACAGCCCGGCCTGATGGCAACGAATGGCATCAATCTGCCCCTCCACCACGATCGCCTGCCGCGCGTCCACAATCGCCTTGCGCGCCTTATCGAAAGCAAAGAGCACGCGGTTTTTCTTAAACAGGAGAGTCTCCGGGCTGTTTACATACTTTGCGCCCTTTTCGGCCTTATTCATAATCCGACCGCTGAAACCGATCACTCGGCCCATATGGTCGCAGATCGGAAACATAATCCGGTTGCGGAAGCGGTCATAATAGCTCGTTTTTCCGGCGCGCTCCGAAGACACCACCAATCCGGCGGCCTCAAGCTGCTCTGCGGCGTACCCCTTTTTCAGCGCACGCTTGAGCAGACCGTCCCAATCGTTGGGCGCATAACCAATCTGAAATTCCTTCACCACATCGGGCGGGAGATCGCGTTCCTCCAGATAACGCCGCGCCTCGGCGGCATCTGGACTGTCGGTCAGCAGGCGGTGATAAAAGAGCGCCGCATCGGAATGGAGTTTAAAGAGCACGTCTTTATTTCCGCTCTTTTCCGGTACTCCGCCGCCCTCATAAACGACCTCAACACCAACGCGCTCGGCCAACAAGCTTACCGCCGTGACAAAATCAACCTTTTCATATTCCATTACAAAGCGGAATACATCACCGCCCGCCCCGCAGCCGAAGCAATGAAAAATCTGGCGGGCATCATTTACGGTGAACGAAGGCGTCTTTTCCTGATGGAACGGGCAGTTGCATTTATAGGTGGAACCGCGACGGCGCAACTGCGGCAGATACGACCCCACCACTTCGACAATGTCGCAGCGCGAACGAATCTCTTCTATGGACTCCTTGGAAATCATCTTCTAGAAATAGCGCACTCCCGCCGCCGCCTCAATCCCGCGCACCATTTTTTAACCGACGGAGGACATCCTAAGAGCAGGCTAATCGGGAATCACGAGTTTCTGCCCCACGATAATGACATCGCTCTTCAGGTTGTTGGCTTCCATGATGGCTTTCACCGTACTGCCGTAGGCCTGAGCGATCGTTGAGAGGGTATGTCCGCTCTCCACCGTATGAAGACGCCCGGACACCGTCGTTCTGGAGCCGCCGCTGTTTGAAGACGAAGTTCCCACCTGCCTCAACTTAGCGTTAACCTCATTTACCAACTGCGTAATTTCCTTCTTCTGCCGGGCGTCCAACGCACTCATATTGCTGTTGAGCTGTGCAACCTGGCTATTGATCGATCGCAGCTCCGTGCTCAGTTGCTGCACCTGCTGCTGCAAACGAGCATTTTCAGCGCTCATCGCCTCCAATTTACTGTTCGTCCGCCGTTCCAGCTCAGTGACATAACGCGTGACATTTGCATTCTGCGCCTGCGTTGTACGCTGACTCTGCATCGTCTGACACCCGGAAAACACCACCGCCGAAACCAAACTCAGCACCACCATTTTCATCTTCATAAACACCTCTCTTTCACCGCCCGCAACATGGTCATCGTCTATAAAAAACCAACTCAGGGACTCTATACCATCCGCCCCTTCGCATAAACCCGAAACAACCGATTTTTCCAGACAGCCTAAAGGCTGAACTACAAACGCGCCTGTTCTTGTTCGTTCGTAGTTCACACTTTAGTGTGCCCCCCGTTCGTAGTTCACACTTTAGTGTGCCCCCCGTTCGTAGTTCGGGCTTTAGCCTGTCCCCACACCGAGCCTAATCAATATCCCACTTCTCTCCCATATTCAGCACAGGAAACTCGCGCCACTGTCGCAACGCTTCATCCCTCCCGGTCATTTCCAAAAAGTCGACAGCACTCGAAAAGGGCCACTCTTCCCATCGGTCAACATATCCATGCTTCACCGGATTATGATGAATATAATTTCGCACCGCATAAAAATGGGATTCCGATCTGATACGCCGATCAGCACAACAAAACCAGCACCGACGTCCTCGTTGTCCATCCTGCCCGTTCCACTCAAACGAAGTTCTCCCATGCAGTTTTCCAATACTCTTGATTAATCCACTAAGCGTCTCTGTGCCGACCAGCGCATGCCAATGATTTGGAAGTACACACCATGCGTACAAATCAACAATTTCGCCGGAAAACAGGTCGCACAACGCGGCCGAAAACGTCGACATTCGCGCAGAAGATGCACCGATTATGGGTGCATGTTCATAATTAGCAGCACTCAAATGATAACGACATCGCCCCGGAACCTCATAATGAGGCGGACTATGCAACGGCACCTGACACGCCCGGCGCAATGAAATCACTTCTTCCCGCTGCCGCTCAGTCATCTTCCGCCAATTATACACGGCCCAACTCCTTTGACTTCCACCACTCGAAGTTTCAGACGTCCCTGTTCGCAGTTCACGCTTCAGCGCATTCCGCTTGCAGTCCAGCCTTCAGGCTGTCCTCATGAACAACACATACCTAACATAAATAATCAATCAAGTCCGGTCTTGTTTTATCTTAATATTTAGATCCAACCTAAAAACCCAGCCCTGCGTGCTTCATCCAGACAGCCTAAAGGCTGAACTACAAACGGGGAACACACTAAAGTGTGAACTACAAACACAGCAGACAGCCTAAAGGCTGAACTACGAACGCACCTGTTCTTGTTCGTTCGTAGTTCACACTTTAGTGTGTTCCCCGCTCGTAGTTCACACTTTAGTGTGTCCCCTTCAGTTGCAGAAAGAATTCGACGCGGTGAGCGCAAATCAATAGCATCCGCCCCTCTTTTATGATTAAATGCATGGTCGCCAAACAGACGACCAAGAGCGCTCACACAGACAGGAGTGGTGATATGAAAAAATTTATGGACGAAAACTTTCTCTTACAGACCGAAACCGCCCGCACGCTGTTCCATGAACATGCGGCCCAAATGCCGATCTACGACTATCACTGCCACCTGCCCACGCAAGAGATTGCAGACGACAAGCGCTACGAAAATATCGGCGAAGTCTGGCTCGGCGGCGACCACTATAAATGGCGCGCTATGCGCACCAACGGCGTCGCTGAACGCTTCTGCACCGGCGATGCCGACTGGCGAGAAAAGTTCCAAAAGTGGGCGGAAACGATGCCTGCGGCATTGCGTAACCCGCTCTACCACTGGACGCACTTAGAACTGCAGCGCTATTTTGGGATCGACCAACTACTCAGCCCCGACACCGCTGAAGAAATCTATGAAAACTGCACCGCCCAGCTGAGAACGCCCGAATTCTCCGCACGCAACATGATGCGTAAAATGAACGTTAAACTCGTCTGTACCACCGACGATCCGATCGATTCGCTGGAGCACCATCAAAAACTCGCCGAAGACGGCTTTGAAATTAAGGTCCTGCCGACCTTCCGCCCCGACAAAGCGGCCAACCTTTCTGATCCGGAAGCGTACGCCGACTATATCCGCGCACTCGAGATCGCAACCGGCAGCAAGATATCCAGCTTTGATTCCCTCCTAGAGGCCATCGACAAGCGCCACGCCTATTTTCACGCGCAGGGCTGTCGCCTCTCCGATCACGGAGTGGCCTATGTCCCCGCTGAAGAAGCTTCCGCATCGGAGCTCAACTCCATCTTCAATAAGGTCATGAGCGGAAAAGCCCTATCCTTGAGCGAGGCCGACGCCTTCCAGCTCGCGTTCCTCCGGGGCGTGGGAAAAATGAATCATCAGCGCGGCTGGACGCAGCAGTTCCACGTGGGCGTTTTCCGTAATAACAACAGCCGACTGTTTAAAACCGCCGGCCCGGACATCGGTTTCGACTCCATCGCCGACTATCGCCAAGGCCCGGGGTTGATCAAGCTGCTCGACCACCTCGACCGCTCCAATCAGCTCGCCAAAACCGTGCTTTACAACATTAACCCGTCCGACAACGAACTGATCGCCACGATGATCGGAAACTATCAGGACGGCTCCTTCCCCGGGAAAATGCAGTTTGGCTCCGGCTGGTGGTTCCTGGATCAGAAAAACGGAATGGAAAAGCAGATGAATGCGCTCTCCGCGCTGGGCCTGCTCAGCCGCTTCGTCGGCATGCTCACCGATTCACGCAGCTTTTTATCCTATCCGCGCCACGAATATTTCCGCCGCATCCTCTGCAATCTCATAGGCAACGATGTCGAAAACGGCGAAATCCCGGCGGACATGCCGCTGCTCGCTCAGATGATCGAAGACATCAGCTACAACAACGCCGTCAACTATTTCGGCATTGAGCTCTAATTGATCTCCATCTTACCGTTTGCCCCTTCCACCTCAAATTTCGAAAGAACCCTCCTTTTCTCTTTTTCGATCAAACCATGACGGTGCTCATCAAATGCCGCTCTCTCTTCATCTTTAATCTCTGTCACAGCAGATAGTGCATCGAATGCACTCGTGCATACCAAGTCATCCATTCTTGAGATTTTTCGTAATGCGTTGATGCACTCCATGGAATCCTTATACATATAACTCCTCGAGCCTATCATCATGAACGCCCACTTGGCCAATAAACGATCTTCTGACGACAGCTGATTTTTGCCAGCAGTGTCTTTTGCCACGGAGACTACTTTATCAAATTCATCTCCATACCTATACAAGTCCTTAAGAACTTCGACCTGAATAATGCTATCATCTCCACATCCTGCTACTTCACACCATTTTTCCAACCCAATACAATTCGCATATCGTAATGACTGAACATATCTTCGCTGTTTTTTTATCGATATCCTTTCAGCTCTTTCCTGCAAAATCTCCTGCGTCACATTAGGCGTTACAGAAACGTCCTCTAGGCTAATCACGGACTGCGAACATAAATACCTAATTAATATATTCTCAAAAGTTGACTCCGAGTCCACATATCCAAAGGAGCAAATGAACTCTTCTTGCTCAAAAGAACTGAGTCTAAAAAGCTCATCAATGCGATCATCTGGGTAATCGTCGCAAAACAAAACTGAGGAGAGAAAAGTATATGCACTAACCCTGTCTAAGGGCCCGTCACCATCAATCTGCTTCAGACATTTATCTTTTAATAGCTCATAATTGGTCTCTCCAATATATGACATCGACGTTTTGCGCCTCTCGTCATTACTGATCATCGAAAACAACTTTCCAGTTTCCGAAAAATACAACTCTTCCATAACTTCTCTCAATGAGTCGGAATCATATACATTTCTTGATATTATACTCCTGTCAATGTTGAGCTGAACTAACCTGTCGACCCGAGACTCCAAAACACCTAAAGAAAAAGAACTTCCGGAACTAAACACAACAAATACGATCAATGCAAATACTCTAATTTTCATGTCTCACCACCTAATTTAACGAGAAACGGTTTCCATTCCGTAATCTAGTAATTTCAGACAAGTGCTCCCTTTTTTTCTGCCCGCTCCCTCGAGCGCCCGATCCGTCGAGCGCCCTTTTGGAGTCATAGAAGCGCAAAGAGAACGATGAGTCAAAACATTGCTAAAATATTCACCCACCGCCCGCCTAGCACCTTTTCTTCTCCTACTATTCGTGTCCATCCGCGTTAATCCGCGGTTCCTATTCTTCCATGCACTCTGAAAAAAACGTTAACCACGGAATACACTGAACACACGGAAGCAGATCAGTTTTTTCTTCAGTGTATTCTGTGGTTCCTTCTCCAAGCACCGATACAAACAAGGCAGGCGCAGTATGCCTGCGGTACGGAAAAGGCAGGCAGAGATGCCTACCCCACAACGACTCTGAATTGGCTCACAGAGCCAACGCTACAACAATGATGACTCTTTTACACGCAACGGCGACGATGCGGAAAAAACGAAGCTGGCGCGAAACCATTCTGGAACTTGCAACAAAGAACCATCGGCTACGAATGCGTCCTGCTGGGCGTACCAAAAAAAACGCGGGCATTTTTCCCGCGTTTACCATTTGTCGCTCGGAGCAATAATTACCGCTCCGAGCAACAACAGAACCCACTTATATTTAAAGCTTAATCGAGATCTTCGCCCCGGTGTAATTCACGACCTGGTCAAATGCGGTGACGACGGCATCGCCGGCCGCTTTTCCTTCAGCGACTTTAACGATGCTGAACTTACGACTTTTGAGCATTCCCGGAAACTCGCCTTCGCGCGCGCCGATGGTCAGCGTTTTGGAGGCGTCATTCCAAGTAAAGGTAATGGTTGAGAAAGCTCCATTTTCGTAGTTGTAGTTATCGTTTTCATCTTCGTAGAGGGTGAAGCTTCCGTCGGCGCCTTCGTAAACGCGGATCTGCAGATTATCCCACGCTTTTTCCTCAGCATACTGCACCTTGGGGCCGATCGGAAGAATGCTGCCGGCCTTAATGTAGAGCGGCATGATATCCACCGGCGTTTCCTTGCTGACCGTTTGTCCACCGGCCAGTTTTTCGCCGGTCCAGAAATCAAACCATGCGGAGCCTTTGGGCAGATAGAGTTCGCGGGATTTAACGGAACTGTAGTCGCCCTTATACATACTCTGCGTTACCGGACAGACCAGAATGGATTTACCGAACATATATTCATCGTTAATGTCCAGCGCCTGTTTATCGGCGGCAAAGTCCATCACCAGCGCCCGCATCATGCTGGACTGGTTGGCCGTGACATCCCACGACGTGGAATAGATATAGGGCAGCAGACTGTAGCGCAGGTTAATGTATTTATCGATGGCATCATAGATGGCGTCGCCCTTCTCGCCGAACTGATAAATTTCGCGGGGCGCATCGGCACCATGCGAACGCATCATCGGGCAGAATGCGCCGAACTGGATCCAGCGGGCATACAGCTCGCAATAATCAGGGTCATTTAATTTTCCTCTGAAATTCGAGAGGAAGAAGCCGCCGATATCGCTGTTCCAGTACGGAATACCGGTGAGCGAAAAGTTGAGACCGGCGGAAATCTGATTCTTCAAGGCATCCCACGATGCGGTTACATCGCCCGACCAGGTATTGGCGCCATAACGCTGCTGTCCGGCAAACGCCGAGCGGGTCAGAATGAATACGCGCTTATCAGACGTTACTTCACGCTGACTATCATACACCCCGCCGACCGCCATCAGTGGATACGCATTGCGCACCTTACGAAAGGAGCCGAGATAGGTCGGATTATTAAAGTCAGATTCACGGAAATCCAGATGATCCGGCTCTGTGGAATCCATCCACCAACCATCTATCCCCAGCGAGAAAAGACCTTCGTTGAGATATTTCCAGTAAATCGCACGCGCCTCGGGATGGTAAGGGTCATACGGCTTAACGCCGGAAGGATATTCTCGGTTCGGCGGCCAGGCGGTCAGTCCCGACTGCGGCCACGTACCCATGTCGAGCAGCATCCCTTTCGGCTCCATTTCACGGTACGGCTTGGTCATGGGACCAAACGACGACCAGATGGAAATGATCATGTGCGCATTCATGCCGTGCACGTCGTTAATCATTCTCTGCGGATTTGGAAACTCCTCATTAAGGAACTCCATGGCATTCCAGAGATAGTTGTTCCCCCAATACTGCCAGTCCTGAATAATGCCGTCGAGCGGAACGCCCAGCTCGCGGTATTTGCGCACCACGCCCACGGTCTCGTCCTGACTTTTATAGCGCTCTTTGCTCTGCCAATAGCCGAAGGTCCACAACGGGAACATCGGCACCTGACCCGTGAGGTCGCGCATACAGGCAATCACGCCGTCAGCATTGCCGCCAACCATAAAATAATAGTCGATGCAGTCGCCCACTTCGGAGCTGAACGATGCTCCTTCGCGGTTATCGACAAAGTCGGTCGGCGAATAGTTGTCCCAAAACAGTCCATAGCCCTTCTCCGACTGGAAGAAGGTAACAAAGTCCTCGGTATTGTTCTGCACCATGTGCACATTGATATTACGCAGCGACATCTTGCCGCGCTGAAGAATCCCCAGCCCATAAATCGCCTCATCATGCTCCAGCGTATAGGCCTGAGAAACGCTGTAGGTTTTGTCGCCGACATCATCGAAATCCGTGAACTTAACACTCGATTCTTTTTCGCTCAGCAGCGCCTTGCCATCGACCGACTGAAAGACAATCCGGCCGCTCTTCAGATTTACCGTCGCGGTCAGTTTATCGCTCTTCAGCGCCAGCTCATCGCCGGTCTGCTTCACGGTAAACATCGTTTTTTCGGGGCTCTTAATGACCGTAAGGCTCTCCTTTTCAAAACGATCACTCTCCGGCCATTTCAACACGCGAACGGTTGAGGGGCTATAGAATTGGAGTTCTACGCCAATGGAATTGATTACCGTTTTTATGCCGTTATCGGTTTTCTGATACGTTTGCGCTCCAACCGCGCCGGCGGCCGAAAGCACCAGGATCAGAGCTGGAACACGCAGTTTACTTATCTTTCGCTGTAGTTTTTTCATCCGTCATCTCACCGTTTAGGTTTACACACAAAGGGCCCATTTGATTTTAAGCAGAGGTTTTTTCCACCCTATCAATAAAAAAGCGCCCCCTCTCAAGCATTGCTTACTGAGAGGAGGCGCTGAAACGGTTTAATTTCCGGCCAGAGGTTTTCGGATTTATTTCAGCAGTTTTTCGATCATAGGTTTAACCGCCTGTGCCCAGATTTCGTAGCCCTCTTCGTTGGGGTGCAGATTATCCCCACGGAAACCGATCAGGCCGCCCTGCGCGTTGAGGAATTTATCGTTGATATTCATGAAGAACACCTTTTTATCATCCGCCAGCTTGGCGATGATTTTATTGGCTTCTTCATTGGTCTGACGCATGCGATCCTCGTTGCTGCCGCCGCGCGGGAAAATGGCCAGCAGAAGGATTTTGGCATCCGGGAAGTCTTTCTGGAGCTCCAGAACCACGGCCCCCACGCCTTCTGCGATTTCTGCACCCGTGCTGCTGCCGGCGCTGTTGGTGCCGATCATGAGCATAACGACCTTCGGCTTATGCCCCTGTCCTTCCCCATTCTGAAGGCCCCAAAGCAGTCCCTGCGTGGTATCACCGGCCACCGCAAAATTGGCCACCTTCATATCTCCGAAATGCTTTTCAAAAACCGCAGTTCCGCCTCCCTGTTCAGCGGATTGCTGCCACCAGTCCGTAATCGAGTCGCCGTGAAACAGAACATCAAATTCCTCGTTGTTTGCGATTTCAACAAAGGCGTCATGACGTCCTTGACGCACTCCGCCGGAGGTCGGACGAACACAGGGATTATCGCGCGGCGGTACCACGGAGATCAGATCAGCATATTCTTTCAGCAGGTCCTTGCTGGCTGAAGTGTTGTTTTGAATAAACTTCTTCAGCTCGGCGTTCATTGCATCAACTTCCTGGGCGGTCGGTCGAGCAATCGCCACCGACTTCGGCACCGGCGCAGGTTCTCCGACGACCTGAGGCGTACGCCCGCCACCCATGCCGCCAAAACCCATTCCGCCACCACCCATGCCGCCGCCACCCATGCCGCCAAAACCCATGCCGCCACCCATGCCACCCGGCATTTGAGCAACAGTGATTGCCGCCGCACCGAACACCGCACACAAACCCACAGCAGAAACAATTCTCTTATTCACATCAGACTCCTTGTTTAGTTTTTAATCTCCCAGCAACGCAGCTTCACGAAACACCTGCGTCCACATGTCGTAGGTTACTGAATAACACGCCTGACGCAATTTTGTTTTAAACCTAATCAACGAGGCTCTTGTAAAAAGCTCTTAAGCCAACGCACAGAAAGCAGCAAACACGATTCTTCTCTGTTCAATTGCGCTCTCGTTCGGGTGGTAAACAACGATGATTGTTTCGTTATATGCAATTTTACATGCCGAATAATTCAATTTACGCAACACAGGGGTTTCGGTAAGCTCCGCGCATTCGAACTAAACAAGGAGAAGACAATGGGACAAAATTATTTCAACACGCTTCCGATGCGCCTTAAGCTGGAAGAGCTCGGAACCTGCCGCTTTATGGACGCTTCTGAATTCGCGAACGGCTGCGAATATGCCAAAGGCAAAAAGATCGTTATCGTCGGCTGCGGTGCGCAAGGCCTGAATCAGGGACTGAATATGCGCGACAGCGGACTCGACGTTTCCTACACGTTGCGCGCTCAGGCGATCAAAGAAAAGCGTCAATCCTACCTAAACGCCACGGAAAACGGCTTCAATGTCGGCACCTACGAGGAAATGCTCCCGACCGCTGATATCGTTATGAACCTTGCTCCCGACAAACAGCACACCAACGTCGTCGAAACCGTTGTTCCGATGATGAAGCAAGGCGCCACCTTCTGCTACGCCCACGGATTCAACATTGTTGAAGAAGGCACGCAGATCCGTAAAGACCTGACGGTGATCATGGTCGCTCCGAAGTCGCCCGGCTCCGAAGTGCGCGAAGAATACAAACGCGGATTCGGCGTACCGACCCTCATCGCCTGCCATCGCGAAAATGACCCGAACGGCGACGGCATGGAAATTGCCAAAGCCCTCTGTGTTGCACAGGGCGGACACCACGCCGGCGTGCTCGAATCCTCTTTTGTCGCTGAAGTAAAATCCGACCTCATGGGCGAGCAGACCATTCTCTGTGGCATGCTCCAGGCCGGTGCCTTGCTCTGCTTCGACAAGATGACCGAAAACGGTATCGACAAAAACTGGGCGGTTAAGCTGATTCAGTACGGGTGGGAAACCATCACCGAAGCCCTGAAACAGGGCGGCATCACCAATATGATGGATCGTCTCTCCAACCCGGCTAAGATCAAAGCGTTCGAGCTGGCCGAAGAGCTCAAGATGATCATGCGCCCGCTGTTCGAAAAGCATATGGACGATATCATTACCGGGGAATTTTCGCGCATCATGATGGAAGACTGGGCCAACGACGATGCCAACCTTCTGAGCTGGCGTGCAGCGACCGGCGAAACCGAATTCGAAAAGACTCCGGCGTCCGATGAAGTCATCACCGAGCAGGAATACTTCGACAAAGCCATTCTGATGGTTGCGATGGTTAAAGCCGGGGTAGAGCTCGCATTCGAAGCCATGGTAGCCGTCGGCATTAAACCGGAATCGGCTTATTACGAATCGCTCCACGAAACGCCGCTCATCGCCAACACGATTGCACGCAAGAAGCTGTTCGAAATGAACCGCATCATTTCCGACACCGCCGAATACGGCTGCTACCTGTTCGCTCATGCGTGCGTTCCGCTGCTGAAGGACTTCATGAGCAAGATCGACACCGACGTTATCGGCAAAGGGCTGGATCTGAAGGACAACGCGGTCGACAACAAAACGCTCATCGAAATCAACGCCGAAATCCGCTACCACGAAGTGGAAATCATCGGCGAAGAACTTCGCGCCGCCATGCAGAACATGAAGTCGCTCTAACCCGAGCTGTCTGCATTGAACAACGCCTTCCTGCGCAAGCGGGAGGGCGTTTTTTCATTCCCACAAAAGCACTTTGAAAGCTCGAAATTCCAGTCCCGAATAATCGGCAAAGTTTTGACTCCCCCCTCTTTTTGCGCTTCTATGTCCGTAAAGAGGTGACTAGCGGCTCGGCGGCCCGGGTGAGGGAATGCAAAAGTGGGCCGATTGTGGCCGCTGAAAAACAAGATGCCGATTGAGGCGGCCTCGGCACCTTCGAGAGAGAAAAAGCAAAGAGACAGGGAAGACACCTTTACCTTGCCCAATGAATAAAGGATGAATAATGAAATCTCTAAACTCACTTGCCGGGTTTTGTTTCCTGGCAGTTTCAATTGTATTTAGCGGATGTTCCAGCATCAAAAGCCAAAATCCGGTGGTGAAAACGTCACAGGGCAAAATCTCGGGATTTATCGATGAGGGGATTTATACCTTCAAGGGAATTCCCTACGCCAAGGCCGAACGCTTTATGCCGCCCCAGCAACCCGACGCGTGGAAAGGCATGCGCGAGTGTGTGGACTTCAGCAAAATAGCGATGCAAGTGAACAGCTGGTCGCCCGACTCGGCAATGGACGAAAAGGAAATGTTCACCTTGAACGTTTGGTCGCAAGGCCTGAAGGACGGGAAGAAACGCGCCGTTATGGTTTGGCTGCACGGCGGAGGTTTCAGTACAGGCGCCAGCGACGATCCCATCAGCCACGGGAAAATGCTCGCCGAAACGGGCGACGTCGTGTTGGTGTCGGTCAACCACCGGCTCAATATTCTGGGCTTCCTCGATTTGTCGGCTTGCGGCGATGCTTATGCGCAATCAGCCAATGTTGGGATGTTGGACATTGTGGAGGCCTTGAAATGGGTGCAGCAAAACATCGAAAAATTTGGAGGCGACCCCAACAACGTAACCATTTTTGGCGAATCGGGCGGCGGCGGTAAAGTGGGCACGCTGATGTGCATGCCTCCGGCCAAGGGCTTGTTCCACAAGGCCATTATCCAAAGTGGAACGCTCATCAACGTGATGACCAAGGAAAAATCGACCGCCGTGGGACTGGAACTTTTGGACGTTTTGGGTCTTACGCCCGACCAGGTCAACCAGTTGGATACCATTCCGTATAAAGCTTTGGTTGAAGCAGGCGACAAGGCCTTGGCAAACACCGTGGGAACACGACGCCCCGGAACCTCGACCATGTTTGGTTTCGGCCCCGTGCCCGACGGAAAAGATTTGCTTCAGCAACCGTTTACCCCCGACTTTGCCGACCTTTCGAAAGAGGTGCCGCTGCTGATTGGGACCACCTTGAACGAACTGACAAGCACCAGCTATCGCGAAAAAGAGCTGACCCTGGAGCAAGCCAAAGAACGCCTGACGCGGACCTATGGCGACCGTACCGACGAATATATTGCACTTTATGCCAAGGCGTATCCCAACTTCACCCCGCAAGACCTGTTGTCGATCGACCCCATTTTCAGGCCCAACACCATCATGGTTGCCGATGCGCGCGCCCAAGCTCCGGTGTATACATACCTGCTCACGTGGAAAAGCCCGGTTGAAGATGGCACCCGCGGATCCTTCCACGGCGTCGACATTCCGCTGGTCTTTAACAACATTGAATTGGGAAAACATTGGACCGGAAGCAGCGATGATGCCCAACAACTGGCCGATAAAATGAGCGCCGCCTGGATCAACTTTGCCAAAACAGGAAATCCCAACGCAGAAGGCATGCTGCCCGCATGGAAAGCTTACACCCCGGAAAACGGCGAAACCATGATCTTCGATTCCACATGCAGCATTATGAACAACCACGACCGCGAGCTGATGCAATTGATCAAAGCAACTGAGTATTGAGATTAACCACGATAGAGCGCAAGGACCACAAAGACAAAAATACCTGCTTTTCTCGTTCTATGCGTTCATTTGCGGTTTCTCTACTGCATTTTTTAGGATTATGCGATCAAACCGCAACGCCGCTGCGCCGGCGGCATTTGAAAACCTGCTTGTGCTGCATAAGCCGGCGTGTAACGCAGGCTGTACTAGAAAAAGCGGGCGAACCACTTGAAGGGCGGAGGGAAAAGTTCTATATTTTGCGCTTTTGAAGGTTCGCCACAACTCTATCTTGTGGAATACGAGGAATTCAGCCCATGAGCGCTAAGAAAAATCACGAATATACAGAAGACAAGATCAAGACCCTTTCATCGCTCGAACACATTCGTTTGCGTACGGGTATGTACATTGGCCGAACCGGTAGCGGAGCCCATTATGACGACGGCATTTATATTCTCGTCAAGGAGGTCATCGACAATGGGATCGACGAGTTTATCATGGGACACGGCGACCGGATCAGCGTATCGATCGAAGACGACATGGTGACGATTCGCGACTATGGCCGCGGCATTCCGCTGGGTAAAGTGATCGACTGCGTCTCCAAAATCAACACCGGCGCAAAGTATAACGACGACGTTTTTCAGTTCAGCGTCGGCCTTAACGGGGTCGGCACCAAAGCGGTCAATGCGCTCTCCTCTTATTTTCTCGTCCGCAGCCACCGCGACGGAGAATATGTGGAAGCCGAGTTTGAGCGCGGAAAGCTGGTACGCGAAGAATCAGGAAAGACCAACGAACCCAACGGCACGCTCGTCACGTTCTCCCCCGACCTCGAAATCTTTAAAAAATTTGCGTTCAATGCGGATCATCTGGCGCGGCGCCTGCGCTTCTACGCCTATCTCAACGCCAGGCTGAAGATTTGGTTTAACGGCGAGCTGTTCCAGTGCAAAGGCGGGCTGCTGGATCTGATTCGCGACGAAAGCCAGTACGAAAAAATTTATCCGCCGTTTCAATATGCGGACTCGACGCTCGAATTTGCATTCACCCACACCAACCGATTTTCGGAGGAATATTACTCCTTCGTGAACGGACAATACACCTCCGACGGCGGCACACACCTCTCCGCCTTCCGGGAAGGGCTCCTGCGGGGCGTTAACGATTATGCCTCCAAAAAATTTGACGGTGATGACGTGCGCGAAGGCGTACTCGGCGCGGTCGCCATCCGCCTGAAAGAACCCATCTTCGAGAGCCAGACCAAAAACAAACTCGGCAACTCCGAAATCCGTTCCGACCTCGTCGCCCGTATTTCACAGGCCGTGGCCGAGCTGCTGCATAAAAACCCCGACGAAGCCAAGAAGCTGGTGACCAAGATCGAGGAAACGCAGAAGATGCGGAAGGAGCTCAATACCGTCAAAAAGCTGGCGCGCGAGCGTTCGCGATCCGTTTCCATCCGTATTCCGCAGCTTAAGGACTGCAAGAACCACTATAGCCTGGAAAAGGAAAAAGGGCTTGAAACGCAGATTTTCATCACCGAAGGCCAGTCCGCCGCAGGCTCGCTCGTGAGCTGCCGCGATGCAAACAACCAGGCCATCTTCACCCTTAAAGGGAAACCGCTGAACGTCTGCGATCTCAAGCGCGATGCACTCTATAAAAATGTTGAAATCTACAACCTGATGCGTGCGCTCGATATTGAAGAGAGCACCGACAACCTGCGCTACAATAACGTCATCCTCGCCACCGACGCCGATGTCGACGGCCTGCACATCCGCAACCTTATGATCACGTTTTTCCTTCGATTTTTTGACCCACTCGTCAAACGAGGGCATCTGAAAATTCTTGAAACGCCCCTCTTCCGCGTGCGCAATAAAAAGGAGACCATCTACTGCTACTCCGAAACCGAACGCATCAACGCGCTCGAAAAACTGGGGCGCGGAGCAGAAATCACCCGATTCAAAGGACTCGGAGAAATCTCCCCCAAGGAATTTAAGGATTTTATCAGCGACGACGGCATGCGTCTGACCGATGTCTCCGTCGAGGGCGATTATTGTGTTTCTGAAGTGATTACCTTTTACATGGGCAAAAACACGCCTGAGCGCCGCGAATACATCATGGAAAACCTCTCCGTCGATCCAGAGCTGCTTTAGATCCCAATTCCGTTCGAGGTTCGAGCATCATAAAAAACGTGGGGTAGGCATCTCTGCCTGCCCCGTATTTTCAGTCTGGGCAACCGGCTGCAGTTCATTTCAAAGCACTCTAAAAATCAATACGCCGTTCGCGATGCTTAATGGCCGTATCTATAGTTTGTTTTTCCGGGGCTGCCTGCTCAGTTACGAGGCCGCCAAGATGGCTGCGGTACAAAGCGTGGTAACGCCTCGCTCTTGAGCACCACAATATCAAAATCGGCGATGGAATTAATCAGGCTCCGGATCTTCGGCTGCGCCGTACGGCGCGTGTGCTCGCAGAAATAGCTCTGCACACGCTTGCGCAGCGAAGCCGCCTTGCCGACATACACGATCTTTCCATCGCTGTCGCGCATAAGATAACAGCCCGGCTCATCCGGCAGCGCCTTTAGTTTTTCCGTGATGACTTTTGAGAATGACATGCGCCAGTTTAACCACGCCAACCGCCCGCCTGTCAAAGCTCCGCGCACAGAGGTTCAAAAGCTGCCCGATCGCAATGAGCGCTGGATTTAAAAACTCGGCTTAATGGATTGCAGCAAGCCCGATTCATAGGCAAAATGTTTTTTGTAAATTTTACCAGAACAATTACAGACACCCACTAAATGTTATGCTGAGAAATATCAGATTTTTTATCCATGCCTATCGAAAGGACATACTTCTCGTCTTTTGGATTGGTCTATTTTTTCAGGCAATTCCTATGGGTTTATCTATGGGTCACAACACCGCATGGCTAACTGCATCTGGGATGCCATTGCGTTATTTTTATGATGAATTCTCCTTCAACTGGAATTATGCCAACGGAAATTATGATGGAACACTGTATGATATGGACCTGATAATCTTGATTCTAGGCATAAACATCATCGTGTTAGCCAGTTTTTCTTTTGTTTATGTATATTTATGCAATTCGTTGTTTCGTTTGTTAAGTTTTGGCCTCCGACGAGTAACGAATACAACTGCTGCAATACTATTTTCTATGTTTTCATTTTTCCTATGTATTCGATCTTGGTCTATTTCGCCATATCTCCTTGCGAGTGCGACGAATGAGGTGCCCTTGCATGAATACCATTATGGGTTTCCTGTCAAGATCGGCGCAGAGGGAACAATTACCCTCCTTTTAAATTACTTGATACTGATTACAACCTCTACCGTCTGCGCAATTATATGCGCATTCATCAATAAAATGAGAACGCATTCCAGCTCAACTGAGAGCAAAAAACGGGCGGCGAAAGTTGTAGATCAAGGGAAAAAGTGAGCGAACATTTTGCACTCGTCTTGCCGACATAAACGATCTTTCCATCGCGGTCGCACAAGAATCAGCCCGCCTGTCAAAACTCCGCGCTCAGAGAATAACCCTCCCCGCTGCAAACAGACGGGGTATTTATGTAGACGATGCTTCCAGCTTCGTTATGCACCCTCAGCATACACAATGGAGTTGGCCGCGTAGCGATTCTTGAGGGACGAAAGAGAACCGACATCTACGTTTGGCGCAGCAAGCTGCGGGGTATTGAATCCAAAGCTACGCAATAAAGACTAAAACAACCTGACTTTTTGCGTTTTATGCGCTCTTTTGTGGCTCACCAAACAAAACTCCACTCACGATATTCAGTCGTCGGATCGATAGAAACCCGCTCAAAATTGTACCGATTTAGTTCTTGATGCGCCGCCGTCAAAGTATCAACTTCAGGGGGCGGGAGGAAATATGACGATGATGATGGATATTCTCAAAGAGATCTGGCTCGTTACGGTCGAAATGGCGCCTTACCTGCTTTTCGGCTTTTTGGTGGCCGGCATTCTTTCGGTGCTGATTTCGAAAGAATATGTACGGCGTCACCTCGGCGGCTCCGGCTGGAAAGCTTCGGTGAAAGCCGCGCTGATCGGTGTGCCCATGCCGATCTGCTCCTGCGGCGTAATCCCGTTGGCGGCGTCGCTGCGCAAACATGGTGCCGGACGCGGCGCAACCGCCTCGTTTCTGGCTTCCACGCCGCAGACCGGCGTGGACAGCCTGATGATCACCTACGCCCTGCTCGGCGGCGTATTCGCGATTTCCCGCGCTCTGATCGCCTTTCTCTCCGGCATTCTCTGCGGAGCCGCAGTGGCCGCGGTATCGCCCAAAGAAAATGAACAGACCGCAGCGTGCACCGATGAATGCTGTCTGCCCACCCGAACTCCTGTGCTCAAACGCATGCTGAGTTATGGATTTCTCACGCTGCCGCGCAACATAGCCCGTCCGCTCATTTTCGGCATCATTATTTCGGGAATCATCAGCAGCATTGTCCACACTCACATTATTCCAGCGGAATGGGGAAACTCGCCGTGGACCTTGTTCCTTATGCTCGCCGTGGGCATCCCCTTTTATGTCTGCTCCTCGGCTTCGGTACCGATTGCCTTTGCCTTCATCAAAGCCGGCATCTCGCCCGGCGCGGCGCTTGTTTTTCTCATCACCGGACCGGCCACCAACGCCGCAACGCTGACGACGCTCTGGAAAATTATCGGGCGCAAGCAGCTCGTTGTATTTCTAATCACGCTCGCGGTCTGTGCCTTGGCAGCAGGGTTTGCAATGAATCTGTTCACGCCGAAGCTCGGCATCATGGAGCAGGTTTGCCACGATGCCGAACACGGCAGCGCCCTCAATAGTTTCTGGGCCGTTCTGCTCATCGCAGTGCTGTTGAAAGGTACCTTTCGATGGAATTTCGGCAAGAACCGACAACATACAGAATAGAGACTGAAACGGAGAATACCTGACAGGAAATAAACCCTAATTTTTCAACCAATATGCTGAAAAGTCCTACGCTTCGGCTTTTTTAACGCGGCCTGCTTTTTTGCGTTCGTGTTCCTGCAGGAGCTTTTTGCGCATACGGATGTGCTTCGGCGTAATCTCTACCAGCTCATCTTCGGCAATATATTCAAGAGCCTCCTCCAGACTCTTCTTCTGCGCCGGCGCAATTTTCATCGCACGATCGGACCCCGAGGCACGCATATTGGTCAACTGTTTCGTTTTTTGGAGATTCACCAGCAGATCGTTATCGAGGCAGTGCTCCGCCACAATCATGCCTTCGTAGCAATCCACTCCGGGATCAATGAAGAAAATACCGCGCTGCTGAAGACCGTCTATGGCAAACGGTACCGAAGGGCCCCGTCCCTGCGAAATCAGCACCCCGTTCTGGCGCTGCTGAATTGCTCCCTTGTAGGGATCATACCGCAGGAAACGATGCGTAACGATCGCTTCTCCGGTGGAAGCCGTGAGCATTTTTGAACGCAAACCGATAAGTCCGCGCGTAGGAATTTCGAAACGGATCATTTTACGCAGGCCATGCTGCTCCATATCCACCATTTCGCCCTTACGCATCCCGGCCAGTTCAATAATTTTCCCTGCGTGTTCATCCGGCACATCAACGTGGAGAATCTCAATCGGCTCCTCTTTTTTCCCGTGCCGCTCCTTAAAGATCACCTGCGGCTGCGCCACCGACATCTCAAAGCCTTCCCGGCGCATGTTTTCGATCAGAATAGAGAGGTGGAGCACACCGCGGCCGCTTACCTTAAACGAATCGCCACCGACTTCCTCCACGCGCAGGGCCACATCGCGCTCAGTCTCTTTCAGCAGTCGCTCGCGCAAATGGCGGCTGGTTACATATTGTCCGTCCTGTCCATAGAACGGCGAATCGTTCACACTGAAGGTCATCGAGAGCGTCGGCTCGTCGATACTGATGGGCGGCAGCGCTTCGGGCACATTGAAGTCGGCAATCGTATCCCCGATATCAATATCCGGAATACCGACAATGGCGCAAATGTCACCACAAGGTACTTCGTCCACCTCAGCGCGCGTCAGGCCTTGAAAGGTAAAGAGCTGCTTAATTCGGGTCTGAGCCTGACTTCCATTACGACGGATACGCATCAGCGGCTGTGACGTATTGAGTGTTCCGCGATAGACGCGCCCCACACCGATACGACCGACATAATCGTTATAGTCGATCGAAGTCACCTGCATCTGCACCGCACCTTCGCGCATCTTCGGCGCAGGAATATGCTCCAGAATAGCATCCATCAGCGGGAGCATGGAATCGCGCGGACCATCCAGCACGGTATCGGCCCAGCCGTCCTTGCCGCTGCAGTAGAGCATCGGAAAATCGAGCTGATCATCGCTGGCGTCCAGCTCCACAAACAGATCAAAAACCTTATCATGAACATAGTCCGGACGCGCATCCGGCTTATCGATCTTATTAATGATGACCACCGGCTTAAGATTCAGCTCCAGCGCCTTATCGAGCACAAAGCGCGTCTGAGGCATCGGCCCCTCGGCGGCGTCTACCAGCAGCAGTACGCCGTCGGCCAGATTCAGCACCCGCTCGACCTGACCCCCGAAATCGCTATGCCCGGGCGTATCAATCACATTCACCTTTACGCCTTTATAATTCACGCTGATGTTTTTTGACAGAATGGTAATACCGCGCTCGCGCTCCAGATCGTTGCTGTCGAGCAGACACACCTGCATCTCTTCGTTGTCGCGAAACAACTTAGATTGCTTGATGATTTCATCCACCAGCGTCGTCTTGCCGTGGTCGACGTGCGCAATGATCGCAATATTCCTAATTTTTTGGGACATTAAAGCCTCCGTTGGAGCCGAACTCCGAATTCTTAAAAGTTGGTTTTTTGCCTCCGCACAGCGAAAGCGAGGCGCGAAAATAGCTATTTCCGCCCAAAAAGCAACCCCCGCAGCCAGATAAAACAGCAGAGGGAAAAACCCTTACTCCCCTGGTCCGTCATCAAACGATCATCTATGGACTCCAAACGAGGCTGAAAAATGGGGGCCAGGCATCTCTGCCTGCCGATCGCAGGCTTGCGCGAAGCCATTCTGGAGTTTGCGCCAGAAAATCGTCGCCTACGATCTTCAGAACGCGACGAGAACGTCGCGGCTATTCCCCTCTTCAAATCTTCGTTCCTTCAGCGAAGCGAGTGGTAAAGATCACGTGCTTTCCGTTTTTTCCGTGGTTCCTCCAAGCCTATTTCAACTGCACCTCGATCTGATAGAAGCCAGCTGATTCGGCGTTGTGAAGGGTATCGGTATAGCTGTTCTGCGGATATTCGATCCCATCCTGCAACAGATCGTTGGCGTTGGTCAGCGATCCCCTCCACAGCACGGAATAGACGCGATCCTCGACGGAGAGCCACTCAACCACAAAGCCGTCGACCGAAACCGGATTCGACGATATCGAAGCCGTAAACACCGAATTCGGATCGGACGGGTCCGTTCCTGCGATCCATTCGAACCCGTTGTCAATTCCGTCGTTATCAAAGTCGTCTCCGGATCCTTGAACGGTCGTGCCGCCAAAATATGCCGTCTCCCAGTCGTCGGGCAGACTGTCGCCATCCTCGTCGACCCAGCCGGTCCCTTGGTATTCATACGCCCCCATATCGACCACGCCGCCGACAATGCGCGGCAGCCCGGCCAGGTCCAGCGACCCAACAACATACGCGTTAGATCCTGCATCAATACACGGCGACCCTGCCGCCAAACGATAATCCCCAATCGCCGCATCCACAAAGACCGGCGCATTCGTAATGTTGCCGTTCTCACCATGCACTACGTCCGAAGAACAAGAACAGGATGCCGCTGTATTCCGAAGATCATTCCCTAGAGTCGCTTCATTATAGTAGATGATGCAGTTGTTCGCCGTGCCTAAATATATCCCTCCGCCGGTTTTGATGGCCGAATTCCCGATGAGAGTGCAGTTGTTCGCCGTGCCGTTGAACATCCCGCCGCCGTTTCGTGCCGAATTTCGGCTGAAGGTGCAGTGGTTCGCCGTGCCTCCACTCATCCCACCGCCTGACCCGCCGGCCGAATTCCCGCTGAGGATGCAGTGGGTGACGATGGGGGTGGTATCTGAACAATAGATCCCGCCGCCATAGCCTGTAGAAAATCCGTTGGTTATGGTCAACCCCTCGATCACACAGGCACTATTGCCCAGACCGAAGCAGCGGACGGTTCCCTGCCCATCCACGAGGGTCGATTCCGGTCCATCGACGCTCACGATGCGAACCGGCTTTGAAACCGTTATCGTTGTCGACAAGGAATAGGTCCCGCTTTCAACAAGAATCCATCCGCCGGGGATATCTTGCGCATCGACACCCGCTTGGATCGTCTTCTTGGCGCTCGTCCAGCTCGTACCATCGTTCGCATCATCTCCGTCTGACGAGACATGGATGACGGACTCTTCAAGGGAAACAACGGAAACCTCCTGCGTTGCCGACACGCCGCCCGGCCAATCAGCGTTGTACGCCGTCAGCACCACGTTAAAGGTGCCGGCCGACGCCCACGCATGCTCCACGGAAAGCGAATTGGAAACCTGCGTACCATCGCCAAAATCCCAGACATGCATCAGTGCCGCGCCCTCGACCATTCCCTTAAAGGCGAGCACGTTGCCGGGAAGAAGCACCCCGCTGATTCCGTCCGACGTGAAAGAAACCGTGATATCCCCACCCGTCGTCTCGTAGGGCTCGTCGCATCCCATGGAAGGCGGATTGGCCCACGCCTCCCCGTCGATGTCTGTTCCGGATACAAAGTTTGTACTGCCTGCGCCCCGGCAGGGAGAATCCGCCGCAATGTGCGAAGAGGAGACGAGCACTGGTGCGTTCGTAATATTGCCGTCGACGCCGTGCATCCCATCCGGAGAACAGGAATAGAACGCCGCTGTATTCCAAAGATCATTCCCGTCAACCGCGTTATTATAGTAAATGATGCTGTGGTTCGCCGTGACTTTTGCCATCCCGCCGCCTGAGGAGGCGCTATTTCCGCTGAGGGTGCAGTGGTTCGCCGTGCCGTAGTACATCCCGCCGCCTGAATCGCCGGCCGAATTCCCGCTGAGGGTGCAGTGGTTCGCCGTGCTATTATACATCCCGCCGCCGTAATTGGCCGAATTCCAAGTGATGGTGCAGTTGTTCGCCGTGCCGCTATATATCCCTCCGCCGCCGCCGCCGTACCTGCTGCTGGCCGAATTCCCGCTGAGGGTACAGTTGTTCGCTGTGCCGCCAGCCATCCCGCCACCATTCAAGGCTGCTGAATTCCCGCTGAGGGTGCAGTGGTTCGCCGTGCCGTAGTACATCCCGCCGCCGTAGTAGTCGGCCGAATTCCCGCTGATCGTGCAG
>JAFGWS010000109.1 GCA_016937035.1 Pontiellaceae bacterium | reverse complement strand
GAACGGGCGCAGCAGCGGCGTCGTTTTACGGGTGCAAAGAATGTCCACGTCCGGATTCCCCGCCGTTTTGACGTATTTTGCCGTAATGGTCGCCACGCCGCACATGCGCTGGATAAAGTTAAGCGCCGTGCGCTCCGCCGTTAAAATGCTCTTTGCCGAGCCACGGATAATCAAGACCGTCGTTCCGGCCTCCACTGCCGTACCGTCGTCCACGCAGATCGTCACCTCCAGCGAGCCGTTCACCTGCTTAAAAACCTCTTTTGCCACGGCGGTGCCTGCCAGCACGCACGCCTCGCGTGCGACCATGTGCGCCTCGGCATATGCATCGGGAGCAATCGTTGACTCTGAGGTTACATCCACCCCCGGTTCGCCCAAATCTTCCCGCAATGCGAGCTGAATCGATTCGCGCACCTCCGGACGCTCAAAAATATCAGGTAATTCCATTATGCCGTTCCTTCTTCCGTTATCACACTGGCTTTCATCAATTGTTTTCCCGAGCCCATCATTACGCTGATTGGTTTAAGGGGGGTGATGTTTTCACAGAAAATTTTAATAGCTGCAGCAATCGGAACGGAGAGCAGTGCGCCGACAATGCCCCACATCCAGCCGAAAAAGGCGAGTGAGAGAAGAATCACGACCGGACTGAGATTAAGATGATCGCCCATTACCTTCGGCTCAACAATATTGCCCATCACCATCTGAGTGAGCAGCAGGAACAACGCCGCAAAAAACGGCACCCACGGAGAGGGATAGGAGCGAATAACCGCCATAAGTATTGGAGGAATCGACGCAATTACAGAGCCGATCGTTGGAATAAAATTGAGAAAAAAGGCCAGCGCAGCCCATGTCAGTGCAAAATCCACTTTCAGAATCGACAATACGGTCCAGACCAGAAATGCGGTTATTCCGCTGATAATCAGTTTCACAATCAGATACTGCCCGATCTGACGGGAAATAGACTCCGTAATTTCCGTAAACACACTGCCGCGTTCCGGCGGAAAAGCGTGTTCGACTTTGCATTTAAAATAAGGTTTTCCCAACAGCATGAAAACCAAAAAGATCAGCACCAGCACCAATCGCCCTATGAAATTGAACATCCATTGTGCTGCCGACGTTGATAACGTCGTAATCGTATTCGCCAATTTATCATTCCAATCCAGACTGGCTACATATTCTTCCGATATATGAAGCTTATTGGACGTAATTTTATAAATCATATAAAGTTGATCCGTATACCCTTTTGCAGTCCATTCGGCCAACACCTCCCGCACCCGGTTTAACAAAAAAATTCCGCAAAAATAAAAAACGAAAAGAACCAGCGCCAACACCGCAAACACGGCTATAGCAAGCGGAACCTTCCGATGTACCAGATAGTTGACGGCCGGACCGCAGATGTACGAAAGCAGCCAGGCAATCATTAAAGGAACCACAACATTGTAGGCCGACTTAAACACGGCGGCGACCACAAACAAGACCAGCACGCTCAGCAGACCGACAATTAAATTGGACCGTTTCATTTGATCTCCAAGTAAAGATCCATATTGATAAACCACCGCAAGGTCGAAGAAAACCAAAAAGATCCTCCACAACCTACTTCCTTTGCTAAAACGAACTGAGCCCGGTCTCCTCCTTCATCCATGCCTTGAACCGCCGCCAGAGCGACCGATCCTCATATACCGCATAATCCGCCGTGTGAAACGCCCCGTCCGGATTGCTCCACCAACGTTCAAACGTATCGCGTGCACGTACCATCACCTCATGCTTCAACGGAGCCGTGAACGCCAGATCGCATTCTGCATTAAAATTATCCAGATTCCGGCGCGTAAAATTGCCAGACCCCAGCAGCAGCGTCGCCAAACCATTATCCAGCTCAACGTAGAGCATCTTTACATGAAACTGCTCGCCATGCGTTGCCGCCCAGCGCAGCGGAATGCCCTTTTTTACCAATCGCACTGCCGTTTGCCGATTCGGTACTCCGTTCTTCGTTCGCCCAAAAGCATCCTTGCTCGGATCCAGAATCACCCTCACCTCGCAACCCCGCTGCTTTGCATCGAGCAGCGCACGCACAATATTCCGGTCTGCCAGATAAAACATGGAGAGCTCAATACGTCCCGGCACCGCTGCATTCTCCAGCATATCGAGCGCCTTGTCCTTAATCTTACGCTCCGTCAGCAACTCCAGCCGATCACCGCTCTTCGG
The DNA here is from genome assembly GCA_016937035.1 of Pontiellaceae bacterium. The sequence continues at coordinate 12,749 of JAFGWS010000109.1, read as the reverse complement.
ATCAAGCCCCCGCGATCCCCCGCGCGCAGTAATCAGTTCCTCCGCACCCGATATGCGCAGGAGCGCAGCCTCCGCATCGTTGACCATCCACATACCCGCCCCGTCGACACGCAGCGCCACATTACAATGCGCGCTGCTTGCATCGTGCGGATTCCCGCTCGTCACCAACAGCGACTTCTCTGTGACCGCCAGCTTGCGGTGGTTCGCCTTAAAATTCAGCAGTTTCAGTATGCTCCGCACAGAAACACGCCCATCGCCCATCGGATTCGCCAGCGCGTTACCGGGAGAAACGCCCCACGGCTTAACCAATAAACGCCACGGTTTGGAATAGATAAAATTACTGTCGCGCAGCTTATCCAGATTTGTCCAGACCACGTGAACGCCTGCCGACTCCAGCTCAACAAACAGCGACGACTCAATCGACCCATACACCGAATTGATCGGGTCTGTAATAAATATGATTTCTACGTCTGGTCGTGTCCGCCGCTTCTGAATCAGGCGATCCGCCAGTTCACGACTCAGCGGGCGCATGCCGGGTTCGGAAAGAAAGTCGTTCACCAAAAAGAAATCGACAAGAACAAACTCATCGGCCTCATCGATCATCTCAAAAACGGAATCAAATATTTCCTGTTGCACCTGCCGCTCGCCGGACTCATCCACCCACGTTTCGTCCACCAGAAGCTGAACGTCCCCAGCACGAGTCTCCGCGGAATAAGCAAATCCTTTCCGCTCCAATCCGACAACACATCCTGAAAGAACCGTTGACATAATCAACAAACTCAACCCGAAAAACCAGTTCCGCATTCATCATCTCCCTAAACAATGTCTTTAAAGTACCCACTTTCATCGCCAGGGGAAACAACAAACGCACATCGACACTCTGCGGGGAATAAAATCCGACACTGTACCACCGGGATCGCCTTGAGCAGTCAAATCTATCCGCCTGCTCACAAGCGTTCTCGGCAAGTCGCTTTTCCGATTAGAAGGTCACGTTGAGTTCTCTAAGAAAAGACTTGAGTGCCTTCACCTCATCCGCCCGCCGATGCGCATCTTCCGGAGTAAGCGGAACTTCGGCTCGGATGCGCTTAATAATCTCAGCCTCGACATGATCGGCCATAATTTTCGACACAATATGTTGCTGCTTCTTATTCATCGTCCGCCTCCTTTTCAACTGGAAGCTTTCCGAAAAATCAGATGCATCATGCATGCCAGATGACTCAAATTTTTACTCAGAAAACGAACTATGTCAGATCAATCACTCCATCGAGCATATGGTCGCCGTCAAAGACATAGCGCCCGGAAAAGGAGTGACCGGAAAGCATGTATGGAAACCAAGTGGAATCATCTTCCCACATGTGTTCAAACGGCAGATTGTCGAGATCGGCCCAGAGCGGAATCGCCTCATCGGTCTCGGTGGGTTCGCCTTCGTATCCCGTCGCGGTAAAAACAAATCCATGGATGGAATGTCCATCGACAAACTGAAAATGGAGCAGTCCGGCTTCTTTCACGCCGGTCGGCGTAATGCAGAGCTCTTCCTGCGTTTCGCGGATTGCGCATTCCATCGGCGTTTCGCCCGGCTCCAGCTTTCCGCCCGGCCCGTTAATCTTCCCTTTACCGAACCCGCGCTTCTTGTGGATCAGCAGAATCTTTCCGTCCTGAATCACAAACATCAGCGTCGCCCGCACCTCCGGCTCCCAGTTTTCCCAATCCACATCGTCAACTCTTGCGTACATTGCTCCACTCCAAACAAAAGGCAGAACGATTCAGTGATAGAATGATTCCGATCTCCCACTTCTCAAAAAATCATTCTGCCACTCAATTATTCTGCCTGTAAACTGATCTCTAAAGAGCCGCCAATAGGCGGTTGAAGGTTTCGCTCGGACGCATCGCCTTGAACAGCAGCTCTTCGTCCGGGCGATAGTATCCGCCGATGTCCACCGGACTGCCCTGCACGCTATTGATTTCTTCAACAATCTCGGATTCGCTTCTCGTCAGCGCATCAGCAAGGGGGGCAAAACGCTCCTTCAACTCCGCATCCTGATCCTGTGCAGCCAACGCCTGAGCCCAATACATAGCGAGATAAAAATGGCTGCCGCGATTATCCAGTTCGCCGCACTTGCGCGAAGGCGACCGATTCTCCCCCAGAAACTTTGCATTCGCCGCATCCAGTGTATCTGCCAACACCTTTGCCTTTGTGTTTCCGAATACGTTTGCCAGATGCTCCAGCGACACGCCCAGCGCAAGAAACTCGCCCAACGAATCCCAACGCAGATGATTTTCCGCCATAAACTGTTGAACATGTTTCGGCGCGGAGCCGCCGGCCCCGGTTTCAAACAGACCGCCGCCGTTCATCAGCGGAACAATCGAGAGCATCTTCGCGCTGGTGCCAAGTTCCAGAATGGGAAAGAGATCGGTCAGGTAGTCACGCAGCACATTACCAGTTACCGAGATGGTATCCTTCCCCTCTTTACAGCGCTGCAGCGTATAGCGCGTCGCCGCATCAGGATTCATAATCTGAATTTCCAGCCCGTCGATGTCGTGGTCGTTGAGATAGGTTTTTACTTTTTCAATCAGCTGAGCGTCGTGCGCCCGGTTTTCATCCAGCCAGAAAACAGCCGGCGTGTCGGTGGCGCGAGCACGATTAACGGCCAGCTTTACCCAGTCGCGCACCGGCGCATCCTTCACCTGACACGCGCGCCAGATATCGCCCGCCTCAACCGCGTGCTCAAACAACACATTCCCGTCGGCATCGACAACGCGTACCGTACCGTCCGCCGGAATTTCAAAGGTTTTATCGTGCGATCCATATTCCTCGGCCTTCTGGGCCATCAGCCCCACGTTGGCTACGCTGCCCATCGTAGACGGATCAAACGCGCCGTTCTTTTTACAGAACTCGACCGTTTCATGATAAACTCCGGCGTAGGAACGATCCGGAATCACAAAGTTGGTATCCTGCTGTTTCCCGTCCTTATTCCACATTTGGCCGGACGCGCGGATTGCCGCCGGCATCGATGCATCAACAATCACATCGCTGGGAACGTGCAGATTGGTGATTCCTCTATCCGAATCCACCATCGCCAGATTCGGTGCGGTTTCGTAGACCGCCAGAAGGTCCGCTTCAATCTCCGCCCTTTGATCCGCCGGAAGCGCCGCAATTTTTGTATACAGATCGCCGATGCCGTTGTTCACATTCACGCCCAGCTCATTCAGCGTCTCCGCGTGCTTCTCGAAGACATCCTTATAAAAAACGGAAACGCAGTGGCCGAAGATGACCGGATCGGAAACCTTCATCATTGTAGCCTTCATATGCAGCGAAAAAAGCGTTCCCTCCGCCTTGGACTTGGCCATCTGCTCCGCGAGGAACGACCGCAGCGCCTTTACGCTCAAATAGGTTCCATCAAGCACTTCGCCCGACTGCAAAGGCAACGCCTCTTTTAAAACAATAACCGCGCCGTCCGGCTGAACCAGCTCAAATTTAACCGTCGTAGATTTTCTGACCGTCACCGACTTTTCATTGCCGTAAAAATCGTTGCTCGGCATGGACGATACCCCCGATTTGGAGTCCGCCGACCATGCCCCCATACGGTGCGGATTGTTCTTTGCATACTGCTTCACCGCCGCCGCAGAGCGCCGATCGGAGTTGCCTTCGCGCAGCACCGGATTCACCGCGCTGCCTTTAATCTTGTCATATTTCGGCTGGGCATTCGGATCATCATATTCCGGCAGATTACAGCCCTTCGCCTGCAGCTCGGAAATCGCCGCCTTCATCTGCGGAATCGAAGCCGAAATATTCGGCAGCTTAATAATGTTGGCCTCCGGCTTCAGGGTCAGCGCACCCAACTCGGCCAGCGCATCGCCCACCCGTTGTTCCTCTGTAAGGCATTCGGGAAACTGAGCCAGAATACGCCCGGCCAGCGAAATGTCGCGTGTTTCAACCGTCACACCTGCCGCGTCAGTATACGCCTTAATAATCGGAAAAAGTGAATGCGTCGCCAACATCGGCGCTTCGTCGGTAATCGTGTAGATAATCTTTTCTGTCATGGAAGCTCCTGTCCGTTAAATTCAGATTGTAAAAAAAAATGACGCAACGCGCAATGGTCGTTCATTTAAAGGGCTTGTGTGTATAGTGAATGCACAGATGATGTCAAGGAAGCCTCCCAAAATCATCCCTCCGCTCTCCGACACAACAAACCATATCTCATCATGCCAGCCTGCAGCGAGCGGAAATCCAGCCCCCACATCCAAAACTATTCAAAAAAAATCGCTCACCCTCACTCTGGTACTCAGCCCCCTCTGATTACAACTTTGAGCCTTATTCCGCGAGTGATTCAAGGGTGCTTATGAGTTCGTCCAAATTTGCGCGTTCAATGCCATCCATGACGGAGGGTTTTGGAACGATGTCTGTAGACTCGCTGGTTCGGAGTTCATGGAGAGCTGTTCTGTTTTCATCGTTGAACTGTGGGGCTTTCAACACACTTTCTATTTTATCCCAATGCCGATCTTCAATCCCACTGCGCAGATCTCTTCGATAATAAATAAATTCTTTCAGGACATCCGGCTTATCCTCGTCACTTGCGTTATCGAGAGCAAATGTGAATCTCTTGAATACGAGGGATAGTTCGTGAAGGTTCAACGCGCTGTGAATCGACCGGAGTTCCTTCCCCGGGATAAAATAGTTTGATTCGATTTCTGCCCAACGTGATCGCAGCCCATCGAATTGTGTAATTCCGGTCCGCGAAGTGGACTCGGCGTATGGCTTTACATTCAGGCTCAAAAATTGTGCGATCATTTTTTTTGCTTCGGGAGAGTAACTCGGCCGCAACACACCTGCCCAATCGGATTGCGAGCGAATATTTCCAATCAGTTTTTCCAAGTCCTTGTCGGTGTATAATTCTTCTTTGGGTGTCTCAAGTTCAACATCATGGAATTCTCGAAGGACATTAGCCGCCAAATCGCAGACGCGATTGTATTTTTGCTCCCATTGATTGAATATGGACTCCCGCCTGTCCTCAAGAAGCGGCAGCACGTCCGCCGTCATGTTCACATCTACTTTGGCAAGGATCATCAATCCCACTGTCCGGTCTTCTGCTCTCTCGCTTTTCAGGAGCTCTGCAACGGCAATCTTGGCGCTCGTATCATCAAATGAAATTAAATATTTATAACATTCTTTCAGAACGTAATAATACGGAGTGGAAACTTTTACCGCGACGTAGCCTTCCGCTTCATGTTCATATTGTGCTCCATTGCTCTCTATCTTTTCTTTAGCCGTTCTGCATATTTCCCAAAGAACACCGATCGCATCCCTCCCCCTCGACTGCTGTATTACTACGACCGCACCATTATACCCATCGCAAGCAATATTTTTTAAAATAGTGATCTGATCGTCCGTTAACACCAATGGCACATTATTGCCAATTTTATATAATGCTCTCACAATGTGGGTAGTATCTCCTGCGGACCCAATATGCTCGATCAATGGTTCCACGGCTCTCGGATCCCCAATACGACCAAGAAGATCTACTGCAAACCCTTGGACCCGCTGATCTTGATCATCCAAGTACATAATTAACTGTGGAACAGCATCCGCTCCTTTCTCCTCAATTTCTTTCTCTAATTGACCGACGTAAGCGTTTTGATCCAGTTTTCGAAGCGCCTCCATTTCAGAAAGGTTTCCCGTGACATACGGCCCCGCTTCCGCATCTGCCTTCGGGGGCAACAGGCAAACAAGAAGAGCGGCCACAACACATTTGAAGAATTTCCGTTTCATGCCATCCATACGTTTCTGGATTGATAGATCTTTGGATTATTTAGATCAATATCAATACAAGTAAATAGTGTCAGCGCAGGAATCAGTGATTTTGAGATTGCCTTTTCTTTGAGACGCACTTCCGTGAACAACCGAAAATAACATAAATTCCGACACTGACACGTTAGACACGGACACCGATGCCAAACGAAGCAACCTGACACTCTAACCCTTTTTTTGACCCCCTTTTTTTGGGTTTAATAATGGATTGCCGTTTTAAAAGTGGTTTTTTTGTGTTGGTTTGTGTCGGGCGTATTTCGTAATATCTATGAACGATTGTAGATTAACCGGGAGTTGTCATGAAGAGGTTTGTTTGTATTTTGTATTTTGCTTTCTTGTCAGTTTCTGCAATGGCCGTCGGTGATATGCGCACCTGGGAAGCTGCGGACGGAAAGTCAACGGTCGATGCGTCCATGGAAAAAGTGGAAGGCGATCAGGTGGTTCTCCGCACGAAAGATGGCCGCAAAGTACCCGTTCCAATTGATAAACTATGTGAGGCCGATCAGAAATATATTGAGGAACAGACTGGCGAGTCGGGTGATGGGAGCAGCACAGCGTCAGCCGAGAGTTCAAAATTTCCCTATGAGCAGGGAGTCGTTGTCGGTCCGATTGAAGCTGCTTCTGATTCACATTATCTGCTCTATCTTCCGAGGACCTTGAAGCCGGATCAAGAGGTTCCGCTGCTGTTTTTTACGCATTCGATGGGAGGCTCGAGCTATTTGCTGGATCAGATAAAAGAGGGCGCAGAGCTAACCGGCTGGATTATGGCGATCTCTGTTGAATCAAGAAACGGTGATGGCGATCAGCAAATTGAAGATAATAAGAAGACGGCAAAAAACGCGGTGAAGCATATTATCAAAACCCTTCCGGTGGATGATAATCGTTTGTATTTTACCGGTAATTCCGGCGGTGCAGCAATGGCCTTCTATAACTATGACGATCTGAACGGCTGCGGCCTCATGCCGAATATTGGCTATAATCCCGGGGTTCCGGTTCCCAAGGGGGACTGTTTTTTCATCAACGGCGCCTACGATTACAATCGATATACCTCCGCCAGTGCTCGGCAGGATGTTGGAAAAACAGCAACGCAACGCTTTTTTAATGGCGGGCATCAGGATGCTCCCAGCTGGATTATGGTCGATGGAATGGTCTGGCTGGAAGGACGATATCTGGCGAAAAAGGGTAAGAAACTTCCGAAGGAGCAGTTGGCGTATGAAAATTCCGTGATCGAGTGGATCGGTAAACTCACGAAGAAGGAGCCTTGGCGGGCTTACTACTGGGCTCAGTTTTTGGAAGAGGAATTGACCTTGTCGTCTCAGAATGCGGGAAAAGTGAAAGATCTGACGCGAACGCTGGGTGCCGAGCGTAAGAATCAGCTGTATGTGGAGGCGCTTGAAGAGCTCGATGAGTTTGCGGTCGATGAGCTGGCCTCTTTTGGAACCGCGTCTCAGTTTGACCATACAGATCCACACTTAGTTGCCGTGTGTCAGGATCTGCTGGGCAAATACAGAGGTGTGGAGCCGATTGAAGAAATACTTAAAGCCTTCTGCGATAAAAGAACCAGTCCGCGTTAGTCCTCAGATCATAGTTTCGGATGGATTTGCGTGGGTTGTTTTCTCGGAAAATGGACGGAACCGTATCAAAATGGTAACAATCGGCGCTCAGTATATCGCGAGCAGTCAGGTTAAACATTGGGAGGGTTGACGATGAAAAAACAGATTCCTGTTATTGTTCTGGGGGTTGTATGTATTGCTCTTCTGATCGGCTATGCCGGGCAGAAAAAAACGATTAAGCTTCTACGTGGAGATATTGATTCACTTAAATCGAGGGCGTCGACAACGGCTTCAGAGAATAAGAATGAAGAGGTTGTTCCGACTCCATCTTCAGTCGAGCAGCTTTCCGGCCAATCGAATCCGCTTGTCGACGGGTTTACAGCACCTTCTGCGCCTGAACCCCCTGATTCGGTGGATGAGTCTCAGATTGCAGGTCGTAAGTTGATGGAAGGCATTGCCGAGATGCTGGATAATCCAACGGTCAGCGAAATGGTCAAAGCCAGTCAGCGCGGAGCGCTGAATACCCTCTATGCAGACTTGATCGGATATCTGAATCTGAATCAGGAAGAGTCAGAATTTTTTATGGATCTGCTGATGAATCGTCAGATGGTGCAGACGCAGGTCGGACTGAAAATGATGAGTTCAGGTATCACCGAAGAGGAATCTGCAGCGTTGGCTCTGGAACTCGAACAGTCGCAGGTGCTGTTTGAGGAGCAAATGCGGGAGTTTCTGAATAACGACGACGATTATGCCGAGTATGAGTATTATGAAAATACCATGACGGAGCGCTCAGCACTCTCACAGATGGATGAGGCGCTGGCCGGTACCGGCGCGGAACTTTCGGATCAGGTATATCGCGATTTGGTGGGCGTGATGTATGACGAGCGGGAAAACTTCCCTTTCACGAGCGACCTTCATGACGAAGATAATACGGACTTGAGTCCTGAGCGTTTTTCCAGTGAGAATGTGCAGAACTTTGTGAATGACTTGGAGGCGCTGAATGAACAGGTATTTCAAAAGGCAAAGCCCATGCTGACACAGGAACAATACGACGCTTTTGTACAAAGTGTGGGTGAAACGACGGAGATGCAGGTGACTCAGCTGAAGTTGGCGGCTCAGTTGCTGGGCGCTGGAAACTGATTTTTGGGCAATCGAGAGAGGTCTTTGAGAATGAATATTAAATGCGTGATGAGTGGTTTTTCGATGGGAATGCTTTGCTGTATGGCAACGGGATGTTCCACCAGTTTTTCGATTTCCGGAGATAAGAGTCCGGTGCGGGTTAAATCTTCAGGACTTGTTCATTCCTATGCGGCATGCAACGGGATCCGACCGTATGACGGAACCTTATTGGATGCGGGCATTTTTGATGATAACCGCTGGGGCGAAATTGTGTCGTTGGATATATGGCCGATCGGCGGCATGGGCATGAGTTTTATCGGAGCACGCATTAAACTTCTTCCCTTCGAACTGGGTGCCGGCATTCTCGGTTATGATCCGGAACCGGAAGAGTACCTGAATAAAAAAGTTCCCGCACAGGATGATGAGAACGAGAGCGATGAGGTAAAATAGATTCTCATTTGTTCAATTCATGTGAGCTGCAATTTTTTCAGTCCTTCAGTGCGGGTTTGACACGCCTTGGGATACTCAATTCTCAAAACAGGACCATTTCCTGCCAATCTTATACAGAGATTAATTAGCGATGCCTGCAACCATCCAGCTATAAATAACGAAGGTATAATGATCAACGGAAATCCAATTAGACTTATCAGGTCTACTGCATACATGGAAAATCATTGTGCCACTAAATCATTTTGCCTGAAATGTGCTGTTCTATGAGTCCTCTGTGTCCTCCAGGAACTTAAAAGCTGTAGCGCAGGCCGAGGTTGACGTTGCTGTTGTCTTCAAACTGGCCGAAGAAGGTGTGGTTGTCTTCGCCAAGGAAGAGGTTGGCGTTGGCAGTGAGCTGCCAGTTGTCGTTCAGTTTGTAGGTGGCGTTGGGGCGCAGATAGGCATCGCGGTCAGTCGGCGAATAGAAGACAAAGAAGCCGAGGATCAGGTTTTGGTTCATCAGCATTTTAGTCAGCCGAACGGTGGCGACCTGGCGCATTTCGCTGCGACCGGTGCCGGGGAGAGCGAGGCCGGATCTGTAGCCGTCATAATCCATCATCCATTCGGTGTAATACTGCACGCTGCCGGTGAGGTTTTTGGCGAGTTCGCGTTCGTAGCCGACGAGGAAACGGGCTTCGGAGTTGGGAATGAGCGGGTCGGTGCCGGAGCGGTCCTGCCGCGAGTCATAGTAGCCCGCTTCGACATTAATCAGCGCTTCGCCGAGGGTACCTTGTACGCTGGCGCCGTACGCATTCATATGGGGGAAAAAGGCCGGTCCGACCGGAGTGGTCATGCCCTGCGGGCTTTTCCAGAAGCCGTGGTAGGCATAGAGCGCGAGGTCGTAACCGAGCACGGGGCGGTAGAAGCGCAGGGCTATTTCGTGATCCTGAAACCACTGATCCTGTCGGTCGGGATCAATCACCGCATTTTGTCCGGCTATGCCGGCTCCGTTCCAGAACGAAACGCGCCGTCCGTCGATGTAGCGATCGGCATCCATACGCGGCATGTATGCGATATCGATGGTGCCGAGCGCGGGATAAAGGCTGGCGAACACGGCATCGGATGGCGCTTTGAGATATTCCACATCGCGCCCAAGCAGGAACGAATTCCAGTCTTTAGGGAACAGATCGTTGATAAAGAGCAGGTCGCCGGTGCCCCACGTCAGGATTTGGCGGCCCACTTTTACGTCCATGATATCGATGGGCGTGAAGAGCAGATTCAGCTCGCGCAGATCGATAAAGCCGTCGCCGTTTTCGAGATCCACCTTGCCGCGATCTTCGGCGAGGTCGTCAAAGACAAAGTCGGCGCGGGTCTGGAGCTCGGCCCAGTCGAAATAGGTCAGTGCGTCCAGCTGCGCACGGATTTCGGACAGGCTTCGTCCCTCCTCGTTGGCGTCGTTCTGGGTGCGTGTTCCAACGCGGGCATCAATGAAGCCATGTAACTCTGAGTCCATGCTGAAACTTGAAACCTGAAAGGTGAAACTTGAAATAAGTGTCAGAAGGTAAATCCATTTTGCTTTCATTGTGTTGCTCCGGGAGTAATTTTCAAATTTCAGGTTTCAGGTTTCAAATTTCAGGTTTCAAATTTCACCTTTCAGGTTTCTATCTCGTCGCTTCGCGCGGGGGGCGGTTGAGGAAGCGGTCGTTGCCGATTTCAAAGATGCGGTCGTTGAGGCCGACGTCGTACTCCACCGAAACGAATTTGTTCACCGTAGTGCTGCCGGATTTGAGGTCTTTGACGACCGATTCGGTGACCGTGGGGAACTTCTGAATCGTTTCCACCTTGGTGGCTTCGACGGTGCGGAAGAGCTTGCCCTGCTTGTCGTAATATTCAGCCAGACGGGGCATGAACGTTTTTTTATCGATCTTGATCGTGTAGTAGGAAAACTCCACGTCGTCGGGCTTCACCGGCGTATTTTTGATGATGTACTGCGTTTCCGTGGTTTCAATCAGCTCGTGCCGGTCCTCTTTCAGGTTTCGGCCGGAAACATCTTCATACACAAAATCGGAACCCGCGAAGGAGGTCCGCTTATCGCCCGGCGCAATCGGGCGGGGTTTATTGAGCGAAGGAATAAACAGTTCGCGTTCGTCCTGTTGATCATCGCCCGTCTTTTTCCATACGCGGTAGATCTGCTTGTAGAGGTCGGCCGGTTCTTTGAAGTAGACATAGAACTTTTGGTCTCCGCCTTCAAAATTCTTGCGCAGGATGGTGAATTTACGGGTGCGCTCCACGCCGTCTTTCCCGGTGATCGTCATTTCAACCTGCGCGATGCCGTCGTCGCCGGCATAATAGGCGACCTCGTTGGCTTTGTTAACGATCTGCTCCACCGTGAGTTCAGCGGGTTTAGCTTCTGCGGGCTGGGTTTCCGCCGGTTTCGTCTCAGCGGGTTGGGCGGGTGCCGCGTTTTCGGCGGCAGGTTCCTGTGCGAAGGCTCCGACGTTAAAGGCGATCAGCCATGCTGCAACTGTTTTAACTTTCATATTCAGTCCTCCGTTTTTTCTGATTATGACGGGATAACAGGATGTTCAGTATCCCATTCCGTTCATCCTGTTATCCGTTCTAAGCCTGCGCTTTATTTTTTGGCAATGGCTTCGAGTACCTTATCCTTATCAATCTTCTTCTGGCAGAAGAACCAGTCCTGACAGACCATGTCTTCCTTACCGTCCATGCGGTCTTTGGCGGTGCCGCAGGAGCCGGCAGGGCCGACGATCAGGTCATCGCCGGGGCGCCAGTCGGCCGGGGTGGCCACATTGAAGGCATCGGCGGTTTTCAGGGCCTGCAGCACGCGGTAGAGTTCGTCGAAGTTGCGCCCAAGGCTCAGCGGATAGTAAATGATCGTTCGGATAATGCCTTTGGGATCGATGAAGAAGACCGCGCGTACTGCTTTGGTAGTGTCTTCGCCGGGCTGAATCATGCCGTATTTTTTGGCCACGTTCATCGTGATGTCTTCGATCAGCGGAAAGTTGACCTCCACGTCTTTTTTGCCTTTGTACTCGATCTTTTCCTTGATGGTCCGCAGCCAGGCGATGTGGCTGTAGAGACCGTCCACGGAGAGACCGACCAGCTTGCAGCCGGCATCAGCAAACTGCTGCTCCATCGAGGCGAAGGTGATGAATTCGCTCGTGCAGACCGGCGTGAAGTCGGCCGGGTGGCTGAACAGGATGACCCATTCGCCCGCATAATCGGAGGGAAAGTTGATTTCGCCCTGCGTCGTAACGGCTTTGAATGCCGGTGCCGGATCCCCAATGCGGGGCATACTGACTACTGTCGCTTCATTTTCCATTTTTGGTCTCCCTTTGTTAGTTGTTGTTTTCCTGCTTTCGAAAGAGCCATTTCTGCAGACCGGTAATCAGTGCGGCCAGGATAAAGAGCGTGGCGAGCCAAGATACGGCCATGATCGTGGCCAGAAAGAATCCAACGGTTTTGTAGGGCACCAGCGGCGCAAACAGCAGCGGGGTAAAACCGATCGAGATAATGATGGCGTTACGACTGATGGCCATGGCCGGTTCCTGAAACATGTGTTGAATCGTCTCTTTCCACGAGCCGTATTTTTTAACCAGCTCGCGGGCACGCTCCAGAAAGTGAATGGCAAAGTCGACGCTCAGCCCCAGCGTGAGCGAGGAGAGTACCGCCACGGGCATGTCATAATCTTTGCCGACCAGGCCGATCAGACCATAGATGAAGAGGATGGTTGCGCTGAGCGGAATCATGGCGAGCAGACCGTAGAGCGGGGAGCGGAAGAGCACCATCATCATGATCAGCACGACCACAAAGCTGCTGAG
>JAFGWS010000108.1 GCA_016937035.1 Pontiellaceae bacterium | reverse complement strand
CGCATCGTAGCCGAAGGAGGAGTTGATCCCGTTGGGATAGGTGATTGACCGCAGGCGGGAAGCCCCGTCATAGCCATGCTCCACGGTAAACGGGACGGATAGACCTCCTCCCGAAACGGTTATGAATTTTACCCGGTTTTCTTCATCGTATTCGTAGTCAACGACCAACCCCCCAGGATAAGCGATCCCGGTTCTGGACCCGTTCAGGTTGTAGGAGTTGTCCACAATAAAACTCACGACATCCACCGACTGGGTGGAGCTTGCGAGACGATTCATTCCATCAAAGCCGAAGGTACAGGAAGCACGCGGAGACGCTTGCGCCACGTTGTTGCCGTTTGAATCATAGCTGAAAGAAGATTTCCACACCCCTTCGTGTAGAACATTGGTCAGTTGATTCAGAGCATCATACTGATTGATCGTCTGTTCCTGATCAGGTTTGATGCGCCATTCCACGTTGCCTGCCTCATCGAAGGAGTAGCGGGTGACCTTGTTCAGGGCATTGGTCACTGAGGTTGTCCGGCCTTTGGCATCCACCCCGAATGTCGTCGGCTTGGACTCCGCATTCCAGAAGTGGGTTCGGTAGCCGAGTTCGTTGTATTGATATTCTTCAACACTGCGTGACGGGCGGAATTGCTTTTCGATTCGCCCCAATGCATCGAACTTTGTTTCCCAGCTTCTTCCCCCCGCAATGCGGTTCGTCTGCTGCCCGAACGCATCATAGTCATATTCCAATGTATCCCGGTCTTTATGCACCAAGAGCAGACGGTTGAACTCGTCGAATTCCATGGTTTGGTTCAAGGCTAACTGACTCGCATCAATCAGGCTGTTTGTCATGCCGCCCTGGAGATCGAAAGTGAACACATCATGAGTCAGTCCATTCGGATGCCATACACCAAACAGATTTCCGGCAGGAGTGGATGCATAGTTCCAAACATTGCTTTCAGCATCGAAATATCGATCGACATTCCCAAACAAATCATATTCGAAGGTCTCAACAGGCCTCGTTCCGGAAAGATTTGCGGGATGGACAACCTGTGTTCTTCGGTAAAGATCATCATACACATAATCGGTGGTGAACCCCCGGGCATCCGTTGACCATTCAAGATTGTCGGCGGCGTCATAATTCCGATATGTCCTGATTTGAAGGTTGCCGTTGTAATTCGTGGTCGCCACCAGTCGGTTCGCATAGTCGTAGCCGAATGCTGTACGGTCTGCGTCCCCCGGAAGAGGACCATTCATTTCCAAAACGTTCCCGTTTTGGTCATACTCATACGTAACGATTGAGCCCGTTGTATCCCTTGCAACCAGCACACGTCCAACGGCATCGACACGGTTGCTGGTGAAATACAAAAGGCTTTGATCCGCCGCATAAACATCGATGCGCTCAGAAAAACCGTGCGTGTTGTATGAATAGACCAATGAACTGTTTGTTTGGACTCCGCCACCTTCGTCAAATGCTTCGATGACCGTTGCAGGAAGAGAATACAGAGGCGCGATCTCCCCCGGAACAATATGGGTAATTCGCCGAGTTGTAACCCCCGAAAGGTTTTGGGGGTCCGCTGATGTCCCGTCATCGGAAACCGTGGTAGTTAAGACCCCGTTGGTGTTGTAGGTATAACAGGTTCGTGCATAGACCGGATTGTTTTCGGGGTTGCCGTCAGCATCCGCACGACAGGTTAGACTCGCCATCAGTCGGCCCGATCCTTCATCCCAGATGTTTCGTTTTACAGCACCTTTCGAGGTGGTGATTGATGTGATGAGATTAAGGCGGTCCATTGGGTTGGAGACAGGATCATACGTGTAGGTGTAGGTACGCGTCGCCGACTCGCCGGAAATCAACGCTCCACTGGTCGTGATGACCAAGGGAGATGTGAACTCGCCCGTAAGGTTTCCGGAGATGGTTTCCGAGAGCATATTTCCCCGATCATCATATCCGGCGCCCCAATGAAGCCAAACATCGCCGGAATGATCCTCAACCGTTCGATAGATAAGTTTCGAATCATCCCAGTATTTTCTCACAACCGAATAAAGTCGATAGGTAAAATCTCCATTGCTCATGATGAGTTGGCCGTTGGCGTCTCGATTTTTCACATACGTCTCAATGGCCGTAATAAGTCCGTTCGTATCAACCTGATATACCGCCTTGTTTTGCAGTGCATCATATACCGTGACACTCCCTGCCAACGTCTGGGCATTCATGTTGTATGAAAATGTTGAGTTCAACTCGGGGGTCGGCGTGGAAGTGGTGCGGTATTGCGCCTTCACACGTCCAACACGATAATCATCAAACGGAAGTGCGGACCCGCCCACGATTTCTCCCGCCACGTAGTAATCGTTAAGTAATATTCGGCTTCCCGGATGTTCCACCCGCGCAATGCGATGGGTTGAGTATTCAGCCGGAATGCCGTTGGTGCTGATGTGCTCATAGCCATAGATTACCTCGCTGTTATCCACCCGCACAACCGACTTCAGATCTCCATACGCGTCATAGACATATTGAACAGCTCGACCATCATCCGCAGTGATGCTGCTGACAAGCGCATTTGTGTAGGCAAAATCGACGCCATTGAAAACGATGGTTTCATTGGAATTGACGGCTTCGATACGGGAGAGAAGCGCATTTGTGTAGGCATATTTGATTTTGTTTCCGTCCGGGTAGACTCGTTGCTCCAAACAGAGCCGCTTGCGATAATCAATTGTATTGGGCGTTCCGTATTCTTTCCAGCCATAGTCCCGCACTTCTCCGTCCGCTGTTAACAAGCGGAAAGTGCGAGTGGAAGGAGTATAGACAAGGTCAATGTTCTTTAAAAGGCCTGCCGCTCCGCTGAATTGGTTGTCGTTATTCAGGCTGGGATTATCCTCGGATGCGGAGGCTGCACCTCCAACCTTCAACCTATTTGCATCCATAGAAGAGTTGCGACTGAAGACCAGCGCGGTTCCACAATCTGTTACAAAGCGGATTTCGGCTGTATCTGGAAGATTTTGCCCGGCAGCAAGCATGCCGACTGGCCGATTTGCTGTGAGATAGTAATGATGGTTTAGGGTCCAGCCATAGCCGAACTCCGAAAGAGCCGTTCCACCGGATGCATAATTTCGCCCTATGATCAGCGGAATAGGCGCAGGAAGTACAAGATCTGCTTCCGTTTCATAAAACACACCCGAAACAAGGTTGACCGGGTCCGCAACACAGGCGTCGCGATCAGCGGTACCATAGCCCTGCCGAGCAAGAATTTGACCTTGTGCCCATGCCGTCTGTGCAACCTCCCGAGCCATTTCCCAGTCGTTCCAGAGTGGAGAATAATTGAAGTCCATCGGAATGTTGTATGCTTTGGCTAAATTGACCAGTCTGCTGAATAGTTCGGGAGATATCCGACTGGACATTGTCGGAGAACCATCGACCACAGGCAGAAGCAGGAGATCTTGCAGGGATGTAAGATTCAATGGATCGTTCAAATCAACGACAACGACTTCGCAGGACGCTGTGGAGGATGCTGTATAGGCTTCTACCGTATAAACCCCTGCGTTTTGAAATGAGGTGGGAAAAATGCTCACCGCGTCTTGACGGTTTTCAGGCAGTGTTGTGATTAAGAAATCACTCTTCTCCAAATCAGTCCCCGCTTCAATAACAGCACTGTTGGTTGTGGTTGAAATGGAAAGAACTTCCACGTCTGCGGATGCAACGGCATTCGTCCACCGGATCAAGACCATATCGTTGTTTCCGCTGTAAGGCCAGCCATCCACAGATCCGCTGACAGATCCCCCAGCATATATGTTGCCGCCATCTATGGCGATATCGGTCCCGAAGTCGCCGGCGGCGGACCCTTTAAAACGGCTCCATAACCGATTACCGTCGGCATCATATTTACTGATAAATATCTGTCCTTGCGATCCCGAGTAGGTCTGTCCGTCGAACGATCCATATGTTGTTCCGCAGACGTAAACATTGCCGGCAGCATCAATATCGATGCCGGAAGCCAGCGTGGAAGCGCTTCCGGCTCCCCATATCCGGCTCCAAAGAACGGAGCCGTCTGTTGGCGATAATTTGGCAAGATACGCCTGATTAATGCCGGTTGAAGCGGTACAACAAGTTGCGTAAATCGAGCCATCAGGCGCCACTTCAATTCCATTCCCCATGCCGCTATAGAAAGATTCTTCGTTCGTCGAACCCAGCAAGTGCTCCCATAGAAAGACTCCAGAAGAATCATGCTTTGAAACATAGAGGTCTCCATTGCCTAGATAATTAGATGAATAATTGTCTCCATTAAGGATCCCGGCCATGTAGACGGAATTGTCTGCCCCCGATGCTGCTCCATAGACTTGGTCATAACCGGCGCTACCCCACGGCCACGTACGCCCTAGCAGGTTCCCGCTGGAATCGTATTTATAGAGACAAAAATCAGAATCTAAATATATGTTTCCGTTTTCGTACAGGGGATAACCGTGTGTGCCTGCCACATATACGTCGCCACTGGCTGTTGTTGCTACGGCTTTTGCATAATCGGGCGAGCCGCTAACCGGCGACGAAGCCATGCGCGTCCATAACCTTGTTCCCGAAGAAGAGTATTTGGACAGGAACAGGTCACTGCTACTGCTGTAAGGTTGCTCGTCAATTGCACCCCTTGCTCCGCCGGTTACATAAATACTTCCATCCGCCGCCGTATCAGCCCCGTTTGGACTGTTGAAGTTGCTTCCTGCCGATGTCCATTGGCTGCTCCACTCAACCGTCCCGGCAGACGAGTATTTGCGAAGGAAAAGGTCTGCCGACGCATATTTCCCGTACACATAAGCTGAGCCGTTATCTGCGGCAACCGAAAAACAATCATCATCAGTTGAACTGCCGAGCATACGCGTCCAGACATACGTTGGTTCATTATCAGCCAGCGTGGTCATGGAAACGGATGAAGCTGTACTGGTCTTCTGCGGAATGCTTGCAATGGCGGGGAAGGAAAGCTCTAACGCAACGGGAATTTCCGACGAGACTACATATGCTTTGGCAACGGAAAGATCCGATCCCTGTCTAAATTCCAATGTTGAGTTCCGGAGAGAACAGATCCAAGTGCGGGTATATACCCGCTGTCTCTGGGCATCAACGTGGTCCTTTACATTCTGAGGCAACTTGGAGTAGGGAAAACTGAACGAAGCAACCTGTTGCTGATCACGAGGACTAAAGAAAAGGTTCACATATTCGTGATCAATAAATTCAAGATGCACGATCAATTCGGAATTCGCTGAGGGTATTGGGATGAGATCTTTGAGCAAGCCAGAAGACTTGGTTTTCCCAGAGCCATCCAGTCCGCACACCTCCACCAAACAGGGTGCAGAGCGTGACCACTGTGCCGAATGTAACCAGGTGTCGATAGTGTCTGAAAATGCTAGTCCAGGAACTGCAAGAGCAATGAACAGTGTTAGATATTGGAGTTTTTTTGTCATGACTGTCTCTTTGTTAAAAGGTAATCTATCAGGATGAAAAGATGGAGTGTGCTATCTTGTGCTGATCTCTTCAGAAATATTATGGGCTGCGGTAAGGATGGTTTTTTGAGCGACCTCTGTTCCGCAGAAAAAGTCGGTCAGACGGTCGTCTTCGTCGTAATAGTAGCGGATCGTTGCCACGGTGCCCGTGTCTCCAGAGGAGTCCGCCTGTGTTGGATCGGTGCCCTTTTCCTGCTCTTCAAGGTTGGAGAATCCATCGTTATCTGAATCATCTAATGCGTTGAATGACAGCGGATCGAGTCCGTAGAGAACCAGCCATCCGTCCAACAACCCGTCGCCGCTTGTATCTGAAAGCACTGGGTCTGTGAGCAGAACGTATATTTCCCGACCATCGCTGATTCCGTCAAAGTCCGTATCTATTGATGGGTCATTGAGTATGTAATAACGGCATGGGATATTGGTCGAAGTCGCGTCCGTCCAGATCAGGTCGGTTCCGGGAGTAACCGTGATGGCTTCAACCCCGACATTCCAAGAGACAACATCAATCAAGTTGGTACACTGAAATATTTCTGCATAGCCTGACCCGAAATTCAGGGGGACACTGAAGGTAAGTGTGGCTGGAGCGTTAGTGCTCGAGATGGTGTTGGTACTTGTCCCAGAACCGCCAGGGGGAGGAGGTAATGACATGGTTGTCATGGAGAGAGAACTGCTCGTCAGCAACGATGGGGTGTCTATAGCCAACGGTGGAACACGTGTGTCAATAAAGCTTTGTTTTTCATAAAGACTGGCGATTTTCAGTGGTATAAGAATCAGTTCCGTTCCGACGTTTGAGCTTCGTCCAAAAAGTTGTTGCTGATCGGTCAGTTCATCTACTGATTCTGCGCCATATTTATACAATCCAAAAAGATAGGGATTATAATCCTTTGGGGCGGGAGTTCTCCAGACTTCCTCGTCATGTACATTAAAGTAGACGATGTCCCCTGAGCGATCTTCTATCACGGTCAGACGATAAAATGGGTATTCTAAACCGTATGCCCCTACTGAGATCATCTCTCCGTACATTTGTTTCAACAGCGGTTTGGGCCAGTCTTTACTGTTCCAGTCTACAACTCGAACAATGCGTTCTGAGTGGAGATAGAATGGGTCATCGGTTGCTGGCGGAACCAGTTGCCAGAAATCCCACTGGGTATTTCTAACAATCAATTCAATTTGATCCAGCGATGTGATCGTTTCGATAGTGTTTCCAGAATCCGTTAATACGGGCTCCGAAAATGCCGTCCCTGCCAGCAGGAATGCTGTGCATGCTGTAATGATCCCTGTTTTCATTTTGTCCCCTGTGTTATGCACCTCCAAAAAAGAGGCGCGACCCCAAACAAGCCTCGTCTGAGGGACGACCAAGCCCCACTTGGAAACCAGCTGAGGCCGCGCCCGAGCGGGCGCGCCCTTGTGCCAGTTGTTTCCAAGTTAAAAATTGGTCGTTTTCAGACGAAACAAACTGCGCTAAACGCAAAATCTAAAATGTCTATGGAAAATCGCTCCGGCTTTTCATATTGTCAATGGATATCTTAAAAAAACATGAGCAATTGAATTGAATTTCATCGGGACAATTTTTAATAGCCCCAAACAAAAACGACAAGAGCTGAATGCGTTTGACCTGCAGGGGGTAAATCCGCAGAATCCCGCGCCAATTATGAAACAGGAAAACGCAACCGTAATCGAACATCACAACTTTCAGGGCGACTACCGCATTCTGCGCCTCGCGGCCCCGGCGGTAGGCCCGCTCGTGCAGCCCGGTCAGTTTTTGGAACTGCAGGTGCCGCAGCTGGGCGACCGTATTCTGCGCCGCCCGTTCAGCATCTATAAAGCCGATGCAGAGGGCGTCAGTATTCTCTACAAGCCCGTCGGCCGCGGCACCGAATCCATGCGCCTGCTGATCGCCGGAGATGCCGTCAACATTATCGGCCCGCTCGGCAACGGCTACCCCGAACTGGCGGAAGGCAAAACGCCCGTGCTCGTGGCGGGCGGCTACGGCAATGCCGCGCTCTATCTTAAGGCCAAAGCGCTTCCGGTTCAGGGCGTCGCCTTCTTCGGAGGACGCTCCGCACTGGATATTCTCTGCATCGACGAGTTTAAAGCCCTCGGCTGGGACGTACGGGTTACCACGAACGACGGTTCGCTCGGCACCGAAGGCCTCGTAACCGACGCCTTTGATCCGTGGCTGGCCGAACAGGATTCGGACGTTGAGCTCTTTGTCTGCGGGCCGAACCCCATGATCAAGGCGATGGGCGACCGCGCCATTGAACAAGGCTTCACCGCGTGGCTTTCGCTCGACAAAAACATGGCTTGCGGCGTTGGTGCCTGTCTCACCTGCGTGATTAAACGGAAAACCGACGACGGCGGCTGGGAATGGGCGCGCTGCTGCAAGGACGGCCCGATTTTTGAGTCCAGAGAGATTATTTGGGAAGATTAAGAAAGGATTGACCACGAAACACACCAAACACCCGAAAATCTATTGATCCTTCCTTTCGTGTATTTGGTGTATTTCGTGGTTTAACAGTAGTCATGAGTGTTGATTTGAAAGTCAAAATTGGTTCGATGGAAATGAAGAACCCGGTGACGGTTGCGTCGGGCACCTTCGGCTACGGACCGGAATATGCCGAGCTCGTCGACCTCAATCGACTGGGTGCCATTACCGTTAAAGGGATCTGCCCCGAAGAACATGTGGGCAATGCCACACCGCGCACCTTCGAAACGCGCGGCGGCATGCTCAACGCCATCGGCCTTCCCGGTCCGGGAGCAAAGGGCTTCCTTCAGAAATATGTCCCCTTCCTCAAGCAGTTTGATACACCTGTGATCGTGAACATCTGGGGCAAAGCGATGGATGATTACAGCCGTGTCGTGGATCAGCTCGACGCGGAGAACACCATCTCCGCCTATGAAATCAACCTTTCCTGTCCGAACGTGAAAGAAGGCGGCTCCGCCTTCGGCACGGAAGTGGATATGTTTTCGCGCGTTATCGAACTTGTCCGCAGTAAAACGCAGAAACCGATTATCCCTAAGCTGGCGCCCAACGTTTCCAATATCGGACTCTTCGCCAAAGCGGCGGAAAACTGCGGAGCCGATGCGATCTCCATCATGAATTCCTATCCGGCGATGGCCATCAATATTGAAACCCTGGAACCCGAACTGGCCAACCGCACCGGCGGGCTCAGCGGCCCGGCAATTAAGCCGATCGCCATCAAACTAGTGTGGGATGCCGCCAAAGCAACCACGTTGCCGATCATCGGCATGGGCGGAATCTTTGAACCGGAAGACGCGATTGAGTTTATGATCGCGGGTGCCTCAGCCGTCGCCGTTGGAACGGCCAACTTTGTCGATCCTTCCACCACGCTCCGTGTTATCGATGGAATCGAAGCCTATCTGAAAAGAAAAGGTCACGCTGCTGCGACCGACATCGTGGGGACGGTGAAAGCATGAAGCGGGCGCAAAAGTGGATAACAGCGGGGTTGTGCACCCTCTTCGCCGCACTGATTCT
>JAFGWS010000107.1 GCA_016937035.1 Pontiellaceae bacterium | reverse complement strand
TCACATAAGCCTGGATCTGATCGGTGTTTCCCGTTGGGTCCAGCAGGACGACAAGAAGATCCAAGGGGCTGGGCTTGTCGTCCATTTTTTCGATCCATGATGCCAGCGCGGGGTAGGACTGCTGGTTAATCTGCTGCAGCCAGCGCAAGTAGGTTGCTAAGGGCACTCCGTCGCCGATGCCCGACACTGCACGGATGCAATCCTTCGCGGCCTCCAATTGAGCCTTCTGGTACGGCATGCCGCTTTCTTGATAGCGTTGGTAGGCACGGCTGAACATGGAAGAGCAATATCGTTCCGTAAACCACTGCCGGAGATCGGGAAAATCCATTTCCGCAACAGCCGAGGCCAATACCTCGAAGTCGCCTTCGCTAAAGGTTCCATACTCAAAGATTTGTTGAATGAGGTTCATGTCCCTGCTTTTCAGGATGCTCTGCTTTAACTTCGGCAGGTTGCTTGCAGGACGCAAAGTAGCATATTGTCCGATGACCCATTGGATGAGCCCAGGATCTTCCAACGTCTCGTCGGCCAATTCAAAGGCTCCTTCAACCCGCTCCTTGTCAACAGCAGCGTTTCCATCGTCGCCCTTGACCGGCAACACGGAAAGGAACAGTCGAACGACAGCCCTGGATTCATCGCTCTTGATCGATTCCAGGATGGCTTCGAAATGTTCGACGGCGTCTGCGGGAATCCACATATCCGGATCGCCGAGATATCTCCCATTCATATTGCGGATATTGTTGGGCAACCGCTCGGCAACCCAGTCATACCATCCCTGCCGCAACGCCATGGCATAGACCATGGGGTCGCTCTGCATATTCTGGTTTTCCATGGAAACCCGCAACTCGTCCAACCGACCCGCCGTTGCGGCAACCTCCAATAGTTTCGAAAGGTTGTAGGTATCATACTGGGTGCCATCAACCTTTTCGTCTTTCCACAATCCCAACAACCGGTCTACCCAGGCATCGCGCTCTTCGCCGGCTTCCAAGGAGATGACCTGCTCCAGCAGTATACGATACATTTGCTGGGGAACCCGGACATTGTCGACGCCATCATACAGCTTGATCATGGCCTGGTTGAATTCGAGTTGGCGCAACATCGGCAACCGGTCGGAAAACCGCTGGGATAGCCACGTGTACACCTGCAGCCGATCTTCAACGGCATTCTTTTCATCCATCAAATAGGCCTGGATCTGATCGGAGTTTTCAGCCGTTGGGTTCAGCAGGACGACAACAAGATTCAAGGGGCTGGGCTTGTCGTCCATTTTTTCGATCCATGATGCCAGCGCGGGGCAGGACTGCTGGTCAATCTGCTGCAGCCATCGGAAGTAGGCAGAAAAAGGTATCTCGCCACCGATGCCCGACACTGCACGGATGCAATCCTTCGCGGCCTCTAATCGTGCTTGCTGGTACGGCATGCCGCGTTCCTGGTAGCGCTGCGAGGCACGGCTGAACATGGAAGAGCAATATTGTTCCGTGAACCACCGCTGGGCTTCCGGCGACTTCATCCCGGCGACGGCAGTCGCTGCGAGTTGGAACTCCCTGTCGGTATATCCACCTTCATTAAACAAGGATTGGAGTGTGTTTCGTTCCGCGTTTTGCTGCCCGTTGATGGCATAGTATATCCGGGACATTTCCATCAGGCGATTGCACAGGGCCTGGGCCCGCTCAAGGTCGGTTTGCGCCAAAGCCCGCATGATGCGGCCGGCCTCGCGCAGCTCGGTGTAAGAATCTCGTGCCAACGCCGACAGCTTCATCGACTCGACGGCGGGCAATTGCGCCAGCAGCGCCTCCTGGCTCCAGGTGCTGTACAATTCCAGCAGGGACGCATTGTCTTCAGGCTTGGAAAAATCCTCTTGTACCAGCATTCCGCGATTATTCAGCAGGGCATCCTGGATCCAGCCAAAGAGCAGGTTCCGTCGCTCTGGATCAGCCTCCAATGGTTCGCGATAGGGAGCGAGGGCCGACAATAGTTCCGTGGCCCGGCGATTGGACGATGTGCTCTTCATCAGGGTCGCCAACACGGTTTTCCCGAATCCCTGGCTATCCGGATTTTCCAGTTCCTTTAGGATTTCATTCCTGTTGTTTCCCCGCAACTGGTTGATTATGCGCGAGGCAAACGACTGCTGCCCGCCAGTAAAAAACTGGAAGGGGAACGTATCCCAGTCGTCGAGGAAGCCAACACGCCTCAACCAGTCGAAATCAACCATATCATTCCGGTTTGCATTGGCCAGATATTGGGATAGGGAGGATTCTCGCATCTTGTTGTCGAATTGCGCCGTGGAAGCCAGCACGGTTCGAATGGCTTCCGGCGGAAGAGGAGTCTGACTGAAAACCGAGGCGAGCTGCTGGTATTTCTGATAGATTGATGAGTGGTTGTTGTAGTCAATGCTGCCGGGAGAGGCTTTCGCGAAAACTTCCATTTCCTCGTCGCTAAACACGTTTTGCACCACGCGGGAATATACGTCCTCGATATCTATAGGCCGCTCTGCATAGTGTTCCGCGCCAACCCATGCATTGATCAATGCCACGCCTTCGGCCATGTTTTGACCAGTCATCCTTTTTTCTACGATTTGCCAGACGATGTCGTCGATGCGTTTATCTCCGCCATCCAGATAATACATGCGCAACGCCAACTCCGGCCAGGTTGGACCCGAAGTCCCCTGCCGGATCGACTGCCGCCCAAGAACCGATCCAAACGCCTCAGCAAAGCCGCCCTTATCTTCAACCTGCTGCAAGGTTAAGAGGTTTTGCAACGGTTGCCTCATCAAGCTGCCCGGCATCTGTTCGACCAATTGCTCGGCGTCGGACCAGTCCTGTCGTCGATGGAGCTCCATGACATAATATTCAAGCGCAGTTTTTCCGGTCCCGCGCATCTCCGAGGAGCTGTAGCTGTTGTAGGAAGAGGCCTGCTTCAAGGCGCTGCGGGCAAGCTGGAACAGCTCCTCGTCGTCAACGGTTGCCTTGGAAAAATCGAGATAGGCCGTCAGCTTTTCAAATGCATCCAGTCCATATTGCTCCGATGAGGCGCAAATCGCCTTGAGCAGGTCGATGTAGCATTCGCGCCGCCGCTGCTGCATGGCGGCCAATTGGTCGTCCCGCCAATAGCCTGCCTGATCTGAAAGATTATCCTTGGGAATCTCCCACCCCGGTGCCAGCGATCCCGCTTCCGTGGCATCAAACAACGACGGCAAACTATTGTTGCCGACATTCCCATACCATTGCGTGGAAAGCTGGTTGTGTATGGTGTAGATAAAATTGTAGCCATAGTTGCGTTCTATCTGCTGCAAATCATCCATCATGGCCCTCATCATCTCGATGTAGGCAAGGCGCTCTTCAAATTGTTGTTCTCCGGTGTTTTGGGCTTCTTGCAGCATATTGAACACAACAACCGCTTGTCCCGGTTCCAATTCCCGCAACAGTGCCGTTGCTGCTTCCCGGTCGGTCGGTATGAGTCCCGCGCAATAGCGGATCTTGGCACCGACCCAGTCGGGCCGGATGGAATACACCTCCCGGTACAGAGGAAAGGCATCGCCGGAGCGGCCCATGGTTTCAAGCGCATAGGCATATTCATATTTCCGGCGGGCATCCACGCTGCCTTCGGGTGGTTCGAACTGGGCAAGGAAGGCATCGGCGAGATTGCGGTGCAGGATATGTTGAATGCAATTGCGCAGTTGGTAGTTGGACTGGGACTGAGTGCCGGAGGGATAAAGCGTTTTCAGGGCTTCGGACCGCAACATGACCGCGACTCGGATCAATGCGGACTCGGTCTCGCCCCGATCGAACTGCTCGACAACCTGCTGATAGATCTCCTTCCGGACAGCGCTGCTTCGAGTGACACTGCGGCTTACCAAGGAAGACGAAGCATTCTGGGCAACCAACTGTTGTGCGCGTTCCAGCAATCCATCGAGAGGCAATTCAAGTTCTTCCATCATCTCCACCAACTGGAAGGACATGGAAGAATCAATCCAAACCGAATCCCAGAGAGACTCGGCCCGCTCCGCCAACGCGGGCCTGATCGACTCCGGTATTTCTTCCACCTGCGCCAATACTCGCAGCAAAAGCCGGTCAAAGGTTGCCTTCCAGGCCGGGTCGTCGCCCGCCTGGTCGCAAAGTTCCAGTGCACAAGCAAGCGCCTGCTCCATCTCCTTCTGCTGTACATGCCAGCACAAGAGGGCATACAGCTCGTTGCGCGTCTTGTCCTCCTTCGCCGCAACGGTATCGGCGACCTGTTGCAGCAGATTGCTCTCCGCCCCCATACGGGCCATCGTGAACCAGCCAAACAGCGAATCGGACGACCAATCCGCGAGCGAATCGAAAAACTGCTGCCGATCCATGCCGATCGATTCCGGGGAAAAGGACAAGTTGATGCTGTTTCCATCAGGCAACCGATATGGGGGGAAACTGGTCTCCTCCAATCCTGAATAGAATGACACGGAAACATTGTTTCTCGAATAACTTGATAGCCCCAACCCGCTGTAGAAATACAAACTCAATATTCCTCCGAAGCTTATACTGACCGAGGAAGCACGGACTCCAATGGCTGTTTCATTCTCCAAGCGCTGGAGATAGATTTTCAGTTCGGCCAGAAGCGGTTCGAAATCCCCATTCATCCGCGCCCGGACGGCAATCAACCGGATCCGGTATGCATCGTCCAACCCTTCCCGCGCTTCGATGCGCGTCACGATTTCGTCAACAAGCTCTTTCAACCCGGCAGGTATGCTTCCGTTTTGAGGAATAAACTGCAGCGCCCGCATAGCCAGTTCGAACGCGACATCGAGATGTGCATCATCCAAGCCGATGGAACGGATCAAATCCGGCAACTGTTCGAGAAGCTGCGGATCCCAGCCGATGAACTGGGTCAGGAACTGGAATGCCATTTCGGGATACTCCGCCGCCAAGCGCTCGACCATCTGCATGTTTTCCCCATTGGGTTCGATAGTGTGGGGCGCTGCCAACATCCGAAACAGATGGACCGCCTCGTCCTCGGGATAAAGAGCCTCCACCGCGTTCCACCACTCCACCGAGTTTGCCCGGATGATGGAATCGATATGCATGATTGCGGCATAGGGCAAGTAGGCATCCAGCTCCGGTCGGACATCCTCTGGAAGCTTCCTGCTGGTTTCCAGCAACTGAAGGGCGCACATGGAATGCAATTCGTCGAGGTTGTCCGGAACATCGATCCGCTGAATCGTGGAAGAGGAGCGGCTTGACGATATCATTCCATTGTTAGCCTCTTGCGTTGCAAGGCTGACCATTTGGATCAGCCCTTGGGGAATGAAGGCCCCATACTGCAATTGCCACTGCGCGGAAACGGCCGAATACTGGTAACCGAAAACGCTGGAGCCTGATTGAATAAGCCGTTGGACTTCGGTCCGCGCGGTCGGTCTCGAGGACGGGGAATTCGTTTGCTCGCCGACATCCTCAAGCTGGATCAGCTCCGCAAAGATGCGAAACGCCTCCTCGGCCTTGCCTTCCTTTCCGAGGTTGATCCCATGCAGGTAGGTCAAGCGATAATCCTCGGGATACTCCTCCATGACCCGTGTCAACTGCGCGTCGATCACCGACGGAATGCCCAGGGCCGCAAACCTGGTCGCCAGCTCCACGAAGGAGTCCAGATCGTTGACCAGCCGGGGATCGTCCATCATTCCGGCGGCCAGCGCCGGATCGCCATACATGGCCTCGAACTCGACCAGCTTGCGGAAGGCCGCCCCGGTGGTCTCCTCGTCCGCGATCCGCTGCATGAGGTTTCTGGCCGCATCATAGTTGCCGAGATCCTCTTCTAAACCGGCCTTTGCACGAAGAACCGCCAAATCGCTGGGACGCAACTCCAGCAGTTGCCCCAATATCGCGCTGCGCTCGTTGATGCGGTTGTTGATCCGATAGCACTCGGCGAGACCCAGTAGGGGAAATGCGGCGGTCCGGGCGGTTTCCGCCCGCCGTTCAAGCTCGCGGATAAGATCGTTCATTCCCCCCATGGACTGCTTGATCGCGATGATGTCCGACAAGAGTGACATCCGGTTGTCCAGATCCTCCTCCGCATCCAGCATGGTCCAATAAAGCTCTTCCGCATCCTTGGTGCGGCCCGTCGATTCGTACAACCGTCCCAGGGCCCGCTTCAGATCCTTCGACTCGGAAAACTGGAGGACCGCCTTGCGCATCTGCTGCACGGCCATCTCTGGTTTTCCCGAGGCGAGCAGGGCGTCGCGCTCCATCTCGTAGGGCCGGATCGCGTTCGGCGAAACCTTTTTCCATTCCTCGATCCACTCCAGCGCCTTTTCATGCCGTCCGGCCTGGCTCAGCACAGGCACCAGCTCCCGGATCCATATCGACTGCCTGGCGGGAAATTGTTCGATCAAGTGCACCAGCAGGTTTTCCGCAAGATCCCAATTCCTCTCCTGCCGGGCCAATTGCAGCCGGAACAGGACAATGTCTTCGTTGCCGGGATTGCTTTCCATCGCATCGCGGAGCAACCCGTCGGCCTGCTCCACCTGCCGGTTCGCAACATGCAGCGAAGCCAGCAACCAGAGGCGCGCAGGCGCCAGAGGCTCTTCGCTGGAAAACCGTTCGATCCATTCGTTGATCAGGGCCTGCTTCTTGACTTCATAAAGCAAGGTCGCCACCGACGACTGGATCTCTTCGATGCTGCCGGCCAGGTCAACACATCGAAGCCCTTGCTCGAGCAGGCCTTCCGGATTCTCCATCGAGGCGATCGTTTCATAGCGGGCCGATGCATACCGGTATTCGCCGGAAAAATCCGCGCTGCGCATATCGAGTAGGTTCAGCGCCCAGTCCGGTCTCCTGGCGGCCTTGAGCGCGGAATCGAGCCGCAGCAGGGTTTCGAGATCGCAAGCCTTGGCCAACCATTCGTAGTGCTTCCAGGCCAGTTCCAGATGCAGATAGCTTTTCCGCGACATATGCATGGCCACGGCTTCGCGCCCCTCCAACGAATCCGGCCACTTCCCGAGCATTTCCAAGAAGATCGTCGTCGCCTCGTCGTTCAGGTCATATCGGGCCAACGTCCGGGCGGCCATGAGGTAATCCGCCGCCTCCTGCTTCGAATGCTCCAGATAGGCCAGGATGTATTCGATCGTTTTCGGGTCATCTTCCCGCAGTTGGTGGATCGACGCCAATTGAAGGCGCAGGGCATTGTCGTCGGGAAAGCGTTCCAGGAATCCTTCCAGCATGGCAGCCGCCTCGTCGTACCGATCGAGATCCTGCAGGACGCCGACATACCATTCCTTGATCTCCTGCGAGTCGGGAACCAGCCGTATCAGTTCCCGCGCGACCTCCAGCGCCTCCTCGTCTTTCCTGCACGCCAGCAGCGAGCCGGCATAGGCCCGTCGCAACTCGGGATTGTCGGGCCAACGCAGCAGCATGCCTTCGCAGCAGTTGGCCAGTCCCATCAAATCGTCGGCGGTCCGGTAGAGGGTTTCGATCCGGTCGAGCAAATCGCGCTGGAGCCAGCTGCCCTGTCCCGTGGAGGCAAAGGCTTCGCAAAGGCCGTCGATGGCCTCTTTTCGCCGATCCATCCGAACCAGCAGGGTGGCCCTGCGCATGCGAAGCATCACCTTGCGGTAGGCATCGCGCTCCGTCTCAAGCATGCGATCGCACTGCGCCAGTGCTTCTTCGTAGAAGCCCTCGGCCATCAGCAGGTCGGTCAATTCGTCCGCGACATCCTCGTCCATGCCGCTGACCTCAAGCAACCGCTGCCAAACCGCCAACCCCTCCTGCTTCTTCCCGATTCGGAGCAAACACCGCCCCTGGAGCTTCAAGGCCTTGATCAGCAGTTCCTCGTCGACATTCTCCCGGTCAACCAACTTGCCGATGTCTTCCGCCGCCTGTTCGTAAAACCCCATGTCGGCATCGACGCCGGCCTTGTAGAATACGAGATCGACATCATCCGGCGCACCGGCAATCAATTCCCCGTAGAGATCGGACGCCTTTTTCGATTCGCGCATGCGCTCGTAGTAGAAGGCCAAGAGATGGCGCGCGTTGGGCTCGGTGTTTTCGGAGAGGAATGCCTCCAGCTTTGCGAGATCGTTTTCCTCGAGCCAGCTGTTGCAGAACCGGTCGAACAAATTGCCCGGACGCGGCCGCTTCAGGAGAATCTGATAATAGTCCGCCGCCTTCCCCGACAGCTCAACCCTCCCGCCGTCCTGCGCCGAACACAACGAAACCAGCAACCCGGAAACCACAAAGACCTTTGCCCATCCCATCCGAACACCTCCCCAACAAATACGATTCAAACTATACGTTTCTTTTCAAAAAAAAACAGGAAAATCTCCACTTAGATTTCAAATGCATGCAAGCCAATCCTTCAGGGATCAAGACGAATAAATACAATACAGTTTGATGAATCGATTCGCCAGATGCTCTCCGGATGCGTCGGATGTATCGATTTCTTGTCTCCCTAACAGGTTTTTCCTCAACGTAAGCAACGGTGTTAAGCGACAACTCCAAAATCAGGGTTTTTGACGGCCGAGTTCGCGGCCAATCTGAACGGTTCTCTGTTTTTACGCGACGAGGGCGTCGTGTCTGCAAAGAAGCAGATTTTCCCTTCTGGTAACCCTCAATGGAGAAATTGGAGGTCTCAGAGCCCCAAACTCGAATGATTTCGACGCGACAGGGCCAAGCAGTTAGGAAACTGCTTCGCCGTCGAAAGATGGCTAAAGGACCCTTTATTGAGCTGTATCGGCCGAAGCGTCCGTACTTTTTTCCGGATTCGCCGGCGGCTCGGAACGTTCCGGCAGTTGGCCGGTTTTAAGGAGGGAGTCGACTTCCTCGAAATCGAGTACTTCACGCTCGAGCAAGGCTTCTGAAAGTGCAATCAACTGGTCTTTATGGGCCGTCAGAATTTTCATACAGTCATCATAGGACTCTGTAAGAATACGCTGCACCTCAGCATCAATTTTCTGGGCCGTCACTTCGCTGTGCTCATGGGCTCCGCTGATGCCCTGGCCGAGGAATACGGGCTGATTGTGACTCCCGAGGTTTTGCGGTCCAAGCGTCTTGCTCATCCCGTATTCACAGACCATGGCGCGGGCAATGGCCGTCGATCGTTCAATATCGTTATGTGCTCCGGTGGTCACATCGCCGAAGATCAGTTCCTCGGCTGCACGTCCGCCCATGAAGGAAATGAGATTGGCTTCGAGCCTTTTTTGCGACTGCGTATAGCGGTCCTTTTCGGGCAGCTGCATGGTTGCTCCAAGTGCGCGGCCGCGCGGAATGATGGTGACCTTGTGGATCGGTTCACAGTCGGGCGTGTAGTACATCGCAATGGCGTGACCGGCTTCATGATAGGCTGTAAGTTTTTTCTCTTCGGCATCCAGCACGTGGCTGCGGCGCTCGCGGCCCCACATGACCTTATCGCGCGCTTCTTCCAGATCCTGCTGTTCCACAAATTCAGCACCGCGACGCGAGGCCAGCAGTGCGGCTTCATTGACCAAGTTAGCCAAATCCGCTCCAGAGAAACCGGGCGTTCCGCGCGCGGTGTTCTTGAGAACCACCTTATCGGACAGACGGACATTGCGGACGTGAATTTTGAGAATCTGTTCGCGGCCTTCAAGCGTCGGAAGATCCACCACGACCTGACGGTCAAAACGACCGGGGCGCAGCAGCGCGGGGTCGAGTACATCCGGGCGGTTGGTGGCCGCCACAATAATGATGCCTTCCTGCGTGTCGAAACCATCCATTTCCACCAGCAGCGCGTTGAGGGTCTGCTCGCGTTCGTCGTGTCCTCCGCCGATTCCACTAAAGCGGCTGCGGCCTACGGCGTCAATTTCGTCGATAAAGATGATGCACGGCGCGTTTTTCTTGCCCTGTTCAAACATATCGCGAACGCGCGAGGCGCCGATCCCGACAAACATTTCAACAAAGTCCGAGCCGCTGATGGTGAAGAACGGTACATCGGCCTCGCCGGCGACCGCTTTGGCCAGCAGCGTCTTCCCCGTCCCCGGAGAACCGGAGAGTAGAACGCCCTTGGGCATTTTGCCGCCGAGCTTTTGGAACTGCTTGGGATCTTTCAGGAATTCAACCACTTCCTGAAGCTCCTCCTTCGCTTCATCCACGCCGGCCACCTGCTTAAAGGTGATTTTGTTTTTATCCTGCGTCAGCAGCTTGGCCCGGCTCTTTCCAAAGCTCATGGTTCCTCGGCCGGCATTCTTCAGCTGGCGAATAAATACGAAATAGATAATGACGAAAATGAGAATAATGGGGCCGATCTGAACCAATAAAAAGGTGAGCATCGTGTTCGGAAGTTTGGTTTGAATCGTAACGCCGTGCTTGTCGAGCAAGTCCGAAAGTTTTTCATCATTAATTGGCGGAATAGGAATTATGAATTCCGTCATTTCACCGTTATCATTTTTATATTGGCCAGTAACGAAGGAGTTTCCTGAGTTGTCACGAGAGAATACAACTTTTGTGATATTGCCTTGCTCAATTCTGCGTTTAAACTCGTCGTATCCCATCTGATCATTACTTTTTGGAGTGGCGAGGAAATGTGTAACCACCAGAAAGATCGCGATGAGGAGAAACGAAATACCCAGTCCGCGCATCGGCATAGGCGGCGGGGCTTTCCGTCCGGGCTTATTCAATTTGGGGTCGTTGGGTTGTTGTTTGTCCGCCATAGTCTCTTCTTTCGTTGTAAATCAGCACGAAACCTAGCATTGACGTTTTGCGAATGCAACGCTTACAACGCACTCTTAGATTCAACCCCCAATCTTGCCGTTTCCCCTTCCGCTACAACGAGGATCAATTGGCTCGCTCTCTTCTTCTTCACACGCCGAGGACGTCGCGTCCAGTCTGCCTTTGAGCAAACGGAACTTGCCGGTGAGAGTTCCTTTCCGGGTGAGGTTGCCAGGCGGGTAGCTGAATGTAACTGGGGCATCGTCGGCGCGCATTCGCGATGCAACTTTTTACAGCTTTTTACACCTGTATGACAACCGTCATCCGGGCACCTGCTAGCTTGTACGAAATAACAGGAATTCCAAAAGGAAAGGAGCAGGAAGATGAAGACGAAAAGGATCGTGGTATTCGGAACAGCGGTATTGGCATTGGCATCATCCGGTCTGGCGAAGGAGGACGAGGACAACGCCCATCTTTGGGAAACAAAGGTCGAATCGGTGACCGTATTCAAGAACGGCTTGGGGTTTTTCCAGCGACAAGGCTCGGTCGAGCTGAACGATGGCTGGTGCACGGCGGACGCGGTTCCGCCCGCCTGCTTTGGGGCGTTTTCCATCTATTCCCACCAGGAATACGAAAGCGTGGACATTGTCGGGAGCGGGCCGGGTGAGGTGATTGAATTCGACGATGTGGATGCTCCGAGCGGAATAGACGCCGTGAAAGAGGTGCTGGCATCCTACGAAAACATGAAGGTGGCATTGTTGTACCGGCAGAACGGATCGGACCGGCAGGCATCGGGAAAGCTGGTTTCATCGGAAGGCAGCTATGCGGTATTGCAGACCGAAAACCAAAGCCTGGCCGTGCCGATGGAGGACATTGAAAAGCTTCAGGTACTGGAAAAGCCGCTGCGCGTGCACGTGACCGCCGATGAAAAGAAGGTTGAGTCGATGCGCGCTGCGTCGGCTGGCGTCGGCGGCGTGGATTTCAACAAAACGACACTGGGCATGGCGTACCTGCGCCAAGGTATCACTTGGATCCCGGAATACACGCTGGAGCTGATCGATGACGAAACCGCCGAGCTGACGCTGCGCGGCACATTGGTCAACGAAGCGGAAGACCTGATCCATTGCGATGTCAACTTTGTCGTGGGCGTCCCCAACTTCGTGCACACCGACAGCCTTGCCCCGATCGCCATCGGGCAGGTGATTCGCACCATCGGCGCCGCCGTCTCGAGCCCTAACATCGCGAACGGGTTCCTCAACAACTCCATCGCGAATTATCAGACCCAAAATATGGAACCGGCGTTTTTTGACCTTGACGTGGATTCATCGCGCAGGAATCTCGATCAGGCGCTGGGCTCGCTGCCGAGCTGGGAGGGAACCGGCTCGACCGACTTCAAGGTCTACACGCGCGAGGATCTGACGCTGCGACGGGGAGAAAAGGCGATCGTCACCCTCTTCGTCAAACGCATCGCCTACAACCATGTCTACCGTTGGGCGCCTCCCGGTGACATCCAGCATCTGCTCGTCTTCAAGAACGATACGGACACGCCGTTCACCACGGGACCCTGCCTCGTCATCAGCGATGGCAACGCCCTGAGCGAAGACATGCTCAAGTATGTGCCGCAGGGCAGCTCCGGCGAATTCCCGGTCACCACGGCCATCAACGTCATGCGCAAACAGGAAGAATCGGAAACCGACCGCAAGCTGAAGGCGCACGAACCCAAGGACGACTATTTCGTGGATCTCGTCTCCCTGGACGGAAAGCTGCGCATGCGCAACCACGACAAGGTGCCGGTCAAACTTTCCATCGACCTGAAGCTTTCGGGCAAGCCGCTCAAGGCTTCGGACGAAGGCGAAATCTCGCTCGACACCAACAACCTGAAGCTGCTCGAACGCAGGGGCTCGATCCAGTGGATGGTGGAGATGAAGCCCGGCGAAGAGAAGGAGCTGGAATACAGCTATGAACGGTACGTTCCATCCTATTGATCCGCGCGGGACGGATCGTGACAGATCGACGATAATCAACTATATGGAGAACATCATGAAGAAGGTGGCAAGACAGTTTATCGCGGCGGGGCTGCTCCTCGCCGCGACCCTCGGGGCTCAGGCGGAATCCACCGTCGTCTGCAAGGTCGAGCTGGACAATGCCTGCATCAGCAAGCTGGTTTCAAATGAAGTAAAAGTCGAGATTTTGCCGCTCAGCACATCAGCGCTCGAGTCACTGGGAAGCGAAGACGCCCGTGAACGGTTTCTTGCAGTCGAGCGCTTTGCCCGGCTACCCAAGGAAGAGCAGTCGGCGCTTCTGCCGGATTTTTTCCATCAGCTGGCACCGCGGACGCTCAGCAGGGTAGTTGAAATGATTCTCAGCAGTGCTCCGCATGATATTTTAAACCGTTATCAGACGAACGACACTTACGATGGCAATACCGATCTATGGGCGCAGCAGTTGGCGGATGCCTCGCTCACGTTATCGGTAGAAGAGGTTGCGGATAAACTGGAAACTTCACTCTGGTTGAATGTGGCTTCCCGGGCGCGGGCGCTGTGGATTTATGAACAGTATCCCGAGAGGGTTGCAGTGTTGATTTCGGCTGA
This sequence comes from Pontiellaceae bacterium, assembly GCA_016937035.1. The sequence goes on along the minus strand of JAFGWS010000107.1, from coordinate 10,109 downwards.
TTTGGACTCTAACGATCCCCTGGCTGTTGAACGCGCGGCGGGTGTGATTCAAGCACTTAATATAACGGACTTTTCTGATCGTCTGCTGGAAATCTGGATTGATGGGAATCAGGACCAACCATCCCCGATCTGGAGTGCGCTCATTTTCATGGATCATTCCGGGATCCTTTCGCCCCTTTTGAAGCGGGTGCAGGAAGATCCGAAGTTCCTGATTCGCTGCTCCGGGCTGTTTCAGGGACCGCTTTATGGGAAACCTGCAGAACCGTTTTTACTGAGCCTGCTCGACGACGCCGACCCTGAAATCCGCTATGCCGCCGCCTACGCCCTGATGGAATGCGTGGATGAACAACTCGCGCAGCCTGTAGAAAAAATGGCTGTCGATCCTGACGCCCGCATCCGCTTCATTGCCGCCCACCAGATACCAAAACTTCCACCGGACGCCTTCCAATCCGTGCGGGAACAACTTATGACGTTGCTGAATGATCCGGATGAAGAAGTCCGCTTCTATGCCTTGCTGGGTTTCGGCAAGCGCAAGGATTTGGCGGCGGGAGCGGTTATTCTTGAAATGCTGCGTCAGGAGCAGCTCGACGAGCAATACAAGGTTTGGACAATGCAGGCACTGGCCGCTCTCAGCGGCAGCACATGGGACTATGACATGCACGAGTGGGGCCCGCAACGATCCGGCAATCAAAATGCCATCCTTCGCTTTAAAAAATGGTTGGATAAGCAGCAAGCCAACCTGACATGGCAGCAAACAATAGATGAATAGATGCTCATGACGGAGCACCGGTGAAGGTGTTGCATTGCAAATAGCCCCTGCTGTACGTACTCTGTTGCGAATGGGCAGGGTGAATTCATGTTTAAGGATTTGAGAGAATTTATTGCGGCGCTGGAAGCGAAGGGCGAGCTGGTGCGCGTCATGGCGGAGGTCGATGCGGACCAGGAGATCACGATCATCCAGCACCGGGTGCTTGCAGCGGGCGGCCCGGCGTTGCTGTTTGAACATGTGAAGGGTTCGCCGTATCGGTTGGTGAGCAATCTGTATGGAACGCCGGAGCGGGTGCGCATGGTGTTTGGGCGCGATCCGCGGGAGATCGGCGAGGAGATTGCGAGTTTGAAGGACGAGCTGATGCCGCCTACGCTCGGCAAGCTCTGGTCGCGCCGTAACACCCTCCGGAAAGTGGTCGCCATGCGGATGAAGACCGTTCGTTCCGGGCCGATTCTTGAAACGGTGCATGAACCGCCAAACCTGATGCAGCTTCCGGTATTGAAGTGCTGGCCGCGCGATGGCGGGCACTTCTTTACCCTGCCGCTGGTGCATACGGTCGATCCGGTGACCGGCGTTGGAAACCTGGGAATGTACCGTTTGCAGCGCTACGACGATGCTTCGACCGGTATGCATTGGCAGATTGAAAAGGGCGGCGGTTTCCATTTTAAGCAGGCGACCGCGTTGGGGAAATCCCTGCCGATCAGCGTGGCGCTGGGTGGTCCGCCGGCATTGACCCTTGCGGCGATCGCGCCGTTGCCGGAAGGGGTCGATGAACAGCTCTTCGCTGCTTTGATTCTCGGCAAGCCGCTGGAGGTGTTGCATCGCAAGACCACCGGCCACCGCGTTTCGTCGCAGGTGGAGTTTTTGCTGGAAGGTAGCGTAAGCGCCGGCGATGTGCGCAGGGAGGGGCCGTTTGGGGATCATCTGGGACATTATTCGCACTCCGCCGATTTTCCGGTGTTTCGGGTGGACCGCGTGTTGGCGCGGAAGGATGCCATCTATCCCGCCACAGTCGTCGGCAAACCGCCGCAGGAAGATTTTTATATCGGGAACGCCTTGCAGGAAATGTGCATCCCGTTCCTGAAAATGCTTCGGCATGCGGTGGTCGATCTCCGGTCGTATGCCGAATCCGGGTTCCATCCGCTGGTTGCGATGTCGGTCCGGCAACGCTACGGCTGCGAGGCGCTGAAGCATGCGTTCGGCGTGCTGGGCGAGGGGCAGCTGTCGCTGACCAAGGTGCTGATGGTGTGCGACGACGATGTGAACGTTCGCGATTTTTATGCGGTGAGCCGCGCACTTCGGGAGCATCTCGATCCAATGGACGGCGTGTATCTGATTGCGCCCACAGCGCAGGATACGCTCGACTTTACCGGACCGGCGATCAATTTCGGCAGCCGCCTGCTGTTGCTGGCGAATCGCGGCAAAGGATCTCCGCTCCGTCCCCCTCCGCCGCCTCCACCCAGGCCGGAAGAGATCGATTCCGCCGTGCTGGATATCCGGGCGTTCGGCGAAGGGGTGTTGATGCTCAAGCTCCGCAAGGGCGCCGACCGGGAACGGATTCGCGAAGCGTTGGCCAACCATCCGGCGGCGCGGCAATACGTCCTGCAGGTTGTGGTTTCGGAGGATGTCGATATTCGGGACGATCAGATGGCGCTCTGGGGTTGGTTTACGCGCTTTGATCCCTACCTGGACATTTATCCGGCCCGGCGGGAGCTGGTGGGAAACAAGCTCGTGATGCACTTTCCGCTCTTCATTGATGCCACGTGGAAGGAAGGCTATCGGCTGCCGGTCGAATTCGATCCCGAAATCGAGCAGCGCGTGGACGACCGATGGAACGAGTATGGGATTCCCCTATGAGCAGCGATCGCGACACCCTGATTTCCGCCGATGAAAACCGCGCCATGTTCGACCGCATCGCGAAAAACTATGATGCGGCCAACCGCGCAATTTCTCTGGGGATGGATCGCAAATGGCGTCGGACGGCGGTGGGTGTTCTTGGCCCGGTGGCGGGTGGATGTTACCTCGATGTCGGAACCGGAACTGGTGATCTGGTTCTTGAGTTGCTGGAGCAATCGGCGAGCGTCCAAGTGGACGGGATCGATTTGTCGGAAGGGATGCTCGATATCGCCAAGACTAAGGCATCTGAAAAAGGCGTTGGCGATGCGGTATCGTTTTTCCAGGCCGATGCCACGGCGCTGCCGATGCGGGATGCGTGTTACGACGGCATCATTTCAGGCTTTTGCTTTCGCAACATAGAACGGCGTCGGAAGGCCCTGACAGAAATGCATCGGGTACTGAAGCCGGGCGGTCGACTGGTGGTGCTGGAGGCGGTTTATCCGCAGCGGTCGTGGGTTCGTTTTGGGTATAAACTGTATACTTCGTTTATTCCGCTGATGGGCGCTTTGTTCGGCAGTTTTTCGGCGTTTCGATACTTAAAGGATTCAATTGAGGATTTCCCGCAGTCGGAGCAGGTGGTAGAAATGTTCCGTGAGACCGGCTTTGTGCGGGTAGAGCGTTGCCCGCTGCTGCTCGGTGCAATTTGTATTTTTTCAGCAGAGAGAACGTTTTGAATGGATCAGAAAACAGAATTTGTGTTTGCGGGTACGCCGGACAGTAATTCGGCGCCGTTGCTGGATAAGCTTGCGGAAGTGGATCCGCGCGTGCGGGTGGTGAATGATTATCCGGCCAATCTGGTGCCGGCTCTGAGGGAGGGCCGCGTCGATGTGGCGCTCATCCCAACGGCGCATTTTCTGATGAATGCCGACCTTAAGATGCTGCCGGGACTCGGCGTGGCAGCAGACGGCCCGGTGCGCAGTGTGCTGCTCAAATGCAATAAGCGGATGGGGAAGATTAAGACCGTAGCGCGCGATCCTGCTTCAGGAACCTCTAACGCACTGGCTGAAATTCTGCTGCGACACTACTTTAAACAGAAGATTGAAATGGTGGATGCCGGTGCGGATGGGGCCCCCGATGCGGTGGTGATGATCGGCGACCGCGCGCTCTGCTCCGAACCCGCGCCCGGGGGCGACATCGATTTAGGCGAGGCGTGGCAGAAGTGGACGGATCTTCCCTTTGTTTTCAGCGTTTGGGCCGTGCGTTCCGACTATGCTCATATCGATGAAGCAGCCGACATTGCACACCGTGCGTTCGCTGCCGGCTTTCAGGCCATGGAATCAATTGCCGAACGCTTCGCCGAGGAGCGGGGGCGGGATCTCCTTTTCTGGCTCGACTATCTTGACGGCGCACTCCACTACCGTCTGAGGAAAGACGATATGGAAGGCATTGCCCAGTTTAAGAAGCATCTGGCTTCATAAAGGGATACTGGGCAGCTTGGTATTGAAGTAGTCCAAGGCTTCGACCACGCTCTCCAGTACATAGGCAAATCCCTCGTATTCATCGCGCAGGAATTCGGTCAGGTCCTTCTTTTCCAGCGTGGTCTTGAGCCGTCGTATCTCGCGCTGACAGATGGTCGACAACTCCGCCGTGCTGTTGCCGATATCCTTCTTCAACTGGCTGCCCCTATGCTTGATCATCCGATTGTGTTCCGAAGACCATTTCTTGAGTTCGCTGTCGCTGGTGTTTTCAGGAAGGGTTCCGGACGGATCCTCGAACAAGCCGTCGAGAATCGAAATGAGGGATTCCACGAGCGCTTCGGTCTCTCGATAGCTTTTCCCATGTTCCTCGTTGTATTTTTTCCAATTCACCGGGGTCCAGCTGACTCCGTCCAGTCGATAGCAAAAGCGTCGAACGTTGTTTTCGAAGCGGGTGTTTTCCGTCATTCGGCTGGGTTGGGAAACGCGCACGTAGCTGGCGATTCCGATCACCTTTCGGTCCTTGTCCAACACAGGGCTGCCGCTGTTTCCCGACACGAATTCGGCCGAAACTTCGAGCAGCTCGGCCCCCACGCCGGTTACTTTTCCCCGCAATTCGGTGGCCACTCCGGCACCCTCGCTGTTGCCGAAAACGGCGAGCGGCATGTCCATGCCGAAGGTGGTGCCGATTTCAAGGGCATCTTCGCGATCCGGGAGGGGCAGGCGCACAATGTCGCGCCGTTGGGAAAGTTCCACGCCGGTCGGGCGGAGCTGTTCGCCCTTGACGGTGGTGAACGAGATCGAGTCGGCTCCGAGAATCACGTGTTGATTGGTGAAGAGATAGGTTTCCCCCCCCATTTTCGCAATGAAGCCGCTGCCGGCACTTTTCCCCCTCGCCGATTTGCACTCGATCAGGACCAGGTTTTTTGCAACGTCGTCGAAGGTGTATGAAAAGGCCCCGCTTTCCGTGGCAGGAGTGGTGGCTTCAACTTCGGGTTGATCGTCCGCCGCAACGTCATCCTCCGCAGCGGCCAATCCTGAAAGAAGGAAGAGTGAAAGGATTGCGGTTGCCGTGGATCGATAAGGTGTTGATTGTTTCGTCGGGTTCATAGGCGATCCTCAATAACGGTTTTTATTCGGCATCAATAAGATAAAAGTAATCCCTTTCGGACAGCGCCTTGCCATATTCTTCAATGGTTCCGGAGGCCCGTTTGAGCGCCCCGACATAATTTTCGTATTCGTTCCGCAGGAACCCCGTCAAATCCTTGCTTTCCAGCTTCATTGAAACATGCTTGGATTTTCGTACGCAAAAGGCGGAGAGGGTCATGGCGCTTTCGTTAATATTCCTGCTGATTTGCTTGTTGGTCTTGTCGACTTCCTTTTGCGTACCGCTTCCCTGCTCGCTCAGCCGGGTGATCTTTTTGACCATCCCGTTATGGTCCTTTGCCCATTTCTGCAGGTCATAATCCTTGTAATCGCTTGGAACATAGCCGTAAGGATCATCTCCCCACGCTATAATAATCTCGAAGATGGAATCGATCAGCGCCTCGGTTTCTCGATACTCTCTGCCATAATCTTCGTTGTATTGTTTCCAATTTACGGCAGCCCATTCGGAGCCGTCGAGCCGGAAGCAATAGCGCTTGGTGGTTTCCTCTCCCTCTTCATCCTCCGAGAAATGAACGTATGAAGCCACGCCCACGACCTGCTGCTTGTCGTTGAGGACCGGACTCCCGCTGTTTCCGGAGACGAATTCGGCTGAAACCACAATGGTTTCGGGGTTTACATCGGTCACTTTCCCGTAGAGTTCCGTCGCCACACCGCCGCCCTCGCTGTTGCCGAATACGGCAATGGGTTCATGGAGATCAGGCTGCTCGGAGATCTCGAATCCTTCGCCGTCCGCCAGCGGAAGCCGGGCAATGTCGCGGGACATGGAAAGCTCAACACCTTTTGGTCGAAGGGCTTCGCCTGAGATCGTCTTGAACGAAATGCTCGCCGCGCCCAGAATGACGTGCTGGTTCGTGAAGAGATAGGTCTTTCCGCCCATTTTGGCCACGAAGCCGCTTCCGGAAAAGGAGCCCCCGTCGAAGGCTTTACACTCGATAATGACGATCTTGTCGGAAACATCGTTGAAGGAGTAGGGGATTTCAGCCTTATATTCCTCCTGCTGTTTTGCTTTTTCAGCCGCCCTTTCCGCCTCTTCGGCTTTCTGTTGGGCGGCGATTTTTTCGTCTTTCTCATCGGCCCGAACCGGAGAGAAGGCGGGGCTTAAAAAAATGGACAGACAGAGAGCGGATCTCAGTATGTTGTGCGGTTTCATTTCAATCTCCGATTTAAGGTAGAAAAGATATATATGCCGCAAATCAAAGAGGGAAGAAAATTGTCTTTAAAAATCGTGCAGTCCGGGGAGATTGATCGAATTCAGCCAAGCGCTTTAAAACAAGCAGTTTAATTTTTAAGCAAAAAAACCCTGCTTCTCTCGATTTATCGGAGAATCCGAGCTTTACTTTGAAAAGCCCTCCTGGGTTAAATGACAAAAGGCGTAGTGCCGGGAGTCGCACCTGTTCGCTGTGGCACGGCATGGGATGGAAGGCCTCCCATATAAGGGGGAGTCGGATGCGTCGTTCAATAGATGAAAGGATAGCGATATGGTGGCGAAAATTCTGGCCCTAGGTGTTTTTGTAATTGTGACGGTAGCCATCGGCATCTACAGCCGGCGGAAGGTGCGCAGTATGGATGACTTCTTTCTGGGAAGTCGCAGCCTGGGGGCCTGGATGTCGGCCTTTGCCTATGGCACATCCTATTTCTCCGCCGTGGTCTTTGTTGGCTATGCCGGGAAATTCGGTTGGGGCATAGGCATTTCCACCATCTGGATTGCGCTGGGCAACGCCTTTCTGGGATGTCTGCTGGCCTGGCTGGTGCTGGGGAACCGCACCCGCGCCATGACCCAACGGCTCAATGTCTCCACCATGCCGGAGTTTTTTGCCGAACGATATGGCAGCAAGGCTATGAAAATCGTGGCGGCCCTCGTGATCTTCCTGTTTCTGGTTCCCTATACCGCCTCCATCTACAAAGGGCTCGGGTTTTTGTTTGAGCATGCCTTCGGACTCCCCATGGTCTGGGTGATTCTCGGCATGTCGGCGCTGACGGCCGTCTACCTGCTGCTGGGCGGCTATGTGGCAACCGCCATCAACGATTTCGTTCAAGGGATCATCATGATTGGCGGAGCCGTCCTGATGATGCTCTATGTCCTATCCCATCCCAGCATTGGCGGGGTGTCGGCCGGACTGGCCAAGCTGGCGGAATACGGCGCGGCCGACGGCAAGGACTACGTGGGTCTTTTTGGTCCCGCACCCCTTCGCCTGCTGGGCCTTGTGATCCTGACCAGTTTCGGAACCTGGGGCATGCCCCAGATGCTCCATAAATTCTACGCCATTCGCGATGAAAGCGCGATTCGGCGCGGGGCAATCATCTCCACCGTTTTTGCATTGATCATTGGGGGTGCGGCCTACTTCACCGGCGCCTTCGGCCGTGTCTTCCTCGAAAATACCCCGCCGCCCGACGGCATGGATGCGGTGGTTCCGCTCATGCTGGCCGGCACGCTTCCGGATGCTTTTTTCGGGGTGATCCTCATGCTGATGCTGTCTGCGTCCATGTCCACGCTGGCCTCCCTGGTGTTGGTTTCCAGTTCGGTCATTTCGATCGACCTCGTCAAAGGGTTTGTCCGTCCGGGCATTACCCAGAAGGGACAGATGGGCATCATGCGGGTTTGCTGTGCCCTTTTCATCATCCTCTCCTTCTTCATGGCCATCTGGCCCAATCCCACCATCGATGTGTTGATGGCCCTTTCCTGGGGGCTTGTTTCCGGCATGTTCCTGGCACCCTACCTGTTCGGGCTCGTCTGGAAGGGAACCACGCGGGCCGGCGCCTGGTCGGGATTCGCGGTGGGGCTGCTCTCCATGATTGTCGGCATCGCCCTGGAGATGCCCAAGGTGGACAATAACTTTGGAAAGTTGTTCATGCCCGGAATTGCATCCGTTGCCATGGTACTGTCGGTCGTTGCGGTTCCGGTTGTGAGCCTGCTGACCAGGAAGCAGGATGCCGAACATCTGGCCAAGGTGTTTGGCGATAGGGACGGTAGACTCTAAATAAAAATGCCCCGTTTTTTTGCGGTCAAAATGCATTTACCACCCGCTGCGCTGGAGGACTCGGAGAGCACGGAGCTTTTTTCACGCAAAGCCGCAAGATCCTCAAAGAGAACAGAAAATGTACATAGGCAGTATGTAGTTCATCCTTCAGGCTGTCTGGAAAACGCCCAGGAAGGGGGCACACTGAAGCGTGAACTGCAAACGGGTGCGAGTCGCAACGTTAATGATTACAGTGCCTGCCGCGTTAAGCGTCGACGGGGTTCTGGAGCGAGGCTTTAATCTGCTCCAGAACGCGGTCGATGGTTTCCCTGTATTTCTTTTCCCGGTAGGTCGAAATGGTCATTCGACAGTGGGCATCGGTCAACAACAGGCGGACTTTGTTTTTATCCTTCCGGATCTCGATACGGATGGGATGCAGGCAACGCGGCGATGCAAAACAGATGTATTTGCCCTCTCGTTCGCGCACCGAGAAGTGCAGGCGCTTCAGTGTATTCATCACCTGCTCCAGGGTTTCGTCTGAACCTTTAAAATCGGTCCGGATTTCACAGAAGCGCTGTTCCGGATAGAGCGGCATTTTCCCGGCCGCATCCAGCATAAAAAGTACTTTTCGAAACAGATACACGCCCGGAAAAAACAGACACACGAAAAGCAGTATATAAATATAGGCCAGCATTTCCAATTCTCCTTCAAAAGGCGTGCAGGGTTTCATATTTCACACCTGCTGTAAAACCCTCTTCCGCCTCATTGCTGTTTTGGCGTATAAGCGACAGCGCAGCAGAAAACAATCCATGATCGATGAATCATGAGAAATTTCTCTCAATTTTCCGGTTGTTTACTTTCCGTCCGCAAAATTTTCCGGTAGTAACAATTCATGCGCGGGGTGTGTTGATCAAGCGAACGCTGCGCCCGAGGAGTTGTGAGACGGGAGGAAGATATGAAATGTCCGCATTGCAATGAAGAGTTTGAATTATCGCTGGCGCTCTATTTCGGGGCTCCGTTTGGTTCCTTTGAATGTCCGCATTGTCAGGCTCCGCTCAAAGGGAAACATCGCCTGTTTTATTGGCCGACCATTCTGCTGGCCATTGTCGCAATAGTCGGACCCGTGACCTATTATTGCTACGAACGATTCGGCTTTACGGCCGGCATCATATCCGGCGTGTTGCTCGCGATTCTTGTTGTGCTTCCGCTGGATATCCTTATGGAACGAAAGTTTTCCATCCCGCAATTGCGAGAGAGCAAACAGGCAGACGAGTGATTTTACTCGGCTTTGTATCGGAGGTGGTATGGGGCAGGTGCAGGATAGAATTAATGTTTTGTTGTCGGCATACGAAAACGACCGGAATGAAGAGCGTATGCGGAAAAATAATCTGTATGCGGTTTTTTCTACATTTGTTCTCCTGATCCTCGGGATGGTGAACGCATTTTTGTCGAAAGTAGACCGTTGCCAGCCGTTCGTGTTTTCCATTCTGGGAGTGTGTGTTCTCTACTCCGCTTTGCACCATTCCTTGGTAAAGGACCTTAACTTTGTGGAGCGGTGCAAAAAAGGACGGGAGATATTGATCAAGTCAGTGGTTAATAATGCCGATATCGCTGATGATTTATTCGATGACTTTGAGCAATGGAGTCAGGCGAAGGAGTTTGTTCAGGATATGGACGATAAGGATTTCCCGTTTTTTGAGTTCAGCAATGTGAAGGTGAAGCAATCAAAACACAAGGAAATGCCCTCGATCGTTTGGGCGATCGGAATTGCAGGCATATCGTTCATTCTAGGCTATCAGTGACGAATAACAGGGTGGAAAAATGGTGGCTGAGGAGGGACTTGAACCCACGACACGCGGATTATGATTCCGCTGCTCTGCCGACTGAGCTACTCAGCCCTTTTTG
>JAFGWS010000106.1 GCA_016937035.1 Pontiellaceae bacterium | reverse complement strand
GGTTGCCGAACTAGGACTCGAACCTAGACTAAGCGGGTCAGAGCCGCTTGTGCTGCCATTACACCATTCGGCAGATGAGTGAGGGAAGGTAGCTCGTTCCCTCGGACCAATCAAGAAGCTTTCTTAAAAAAAATGTCATCTCCCGCTCCAAAGAAAAAGGTTAAACTCCTCGGCGTTGGTTTTGATGCCGAAGACGGACATATCCGCATCACTCAGGCTGAAAAATACAATGTGCTGATGGGTTCCCAGGAAAGTCATCAATTCATGGTTCAGTTGATCGAAAAGATTGATCGGGAAGTTGAGCACAGAGGATGGGTGTTCGATGAACTATCACCCGATCAGTTGACCGAGATTACAGAAAGCGTTCTGCTTGATAACGATAAGGAGTAATTTTTATATTTTATGCTCAGCATTTAAGGCCTTCAGCGGTGGCGTGTAGGGCACGGAGCGAAACGATTTGTTTTTTCAGCGAGTTGGCAGTGCTGAATTGAACGGGGACATAGTGTTCGGAATAGCCCACTGCAGTTCCGTTTTTAATTTGCTCGACAAGAACGTTGATTTTTTTGTCCAGAAAGCTTTGATGATATTCAAGGGCCAGAGTCTCTCCGAGTTGATGAAGCCGGTCGCTTCGCTTGGCGGCGATCGCGCCGTCAATTTGGTTTGGCATTTTTGAGGCGGGTGTGTTGGGTCGAGGAGAATAGGTAAAGATGTGCATTTTGGAGAACCCGACGGTGCGGCAGAAGTCGTAACATTCTGAAAAGTGCGTATCGGTCTCTCCGGGGAAGCCGACAATCACATCGGTGGTAAAGGCAGGATTGTTGAGGGAGGCGCGGGCGCGCTGAACGGCATCAAAATATTCAGCAGCGGTGTAACCGCGTCGCATGGCGCTGAGGGTGGTATCCGAGCCGGACTGGAGCGAGAGATGCAGGTGAGGCATCATATTGGGCGCAGAGGCCCAGACCTCCAGCAGTTCATCGGTGAGTTCGCCAGGATGTAAACTGGAGAGTCGAATGCGACCGATGTCAGGAACATCGATGAGGCGGCGCAGAAGCTCAGCGAGAGAGGTGCCGATTTTACGGCCGTAGAGGCCTACGCTTACGCCGGTGACGACGATTTCTCGGTAGCCGGATTGAGTGAGGGCCTCGGCCTCGGCCACAGCGTTTTCGATGGTTTTATCGCGCGGGGCTTTGCGCAGTTGGGGAATGATGCAGTAGGAGCAGCCGATATCGCAGCCGTCTTGCACCTTGAGAAATGCGCGGGTGTGGTCGCCAAAGCGGGAGAGGATAAAGGTGTCGGTTTCAATGTTGCACTCGACGGCTTTGGGCAGGTCGAGTGTTTCGAGGCATTCAGCCAGGCGTTCAAGCCAGTCGGGACCGGCAGGAATACGGTAGAGCGGGGCTTGGTCAACCTGTGTGAGGGTATTGTCGGCGGCACAACCGGTAACAATGATGCGGGCGAGCGGGTTGCTGCGCTGCATGCGGCGAATCGTTTGGCGCGATTTCTGGGCTGCCGCTGAAGTAACGCCGCAGGTATGAATGATCATCAGATCTGCTTTAGCGGCGGAGTCTGCTTTTGTGAGTCCGCAGCGTTCGAGCAGCAGCTCGATCTGCTGCGCGTCATATTGGTTGACCTTGCAGCCGAGGACACTCACTCTGTAGGTTTTAACGTCATTTTTCATAGTTTCTCTCAAAAATGAGATTTTTTTATTACGGGATTGTTTAGAGGTTCAGGAAACAGGAATCAAGCGCGGGCTTGTTTTGTTTGTTAAATCGGCGGGTTTTTATAATTTTGTACCTGATTGGTACAAATAAAACACAGTTACTCCTTTTTTTTATTGTTGTTGGCGGGGGAACTGCTTATGAAGGAAGCGGCTAGAAGGCTTTTTTTTGGAACGAGTATGATAAAAAGGGAAAAAAGAGAGGGTGTGACGGTGATTGAGGCACTGCTGGCGGTATCGCTGGTGGCGTTGGCGGCGGCAGGGTCGGCAAAGCTCGTGGTTGCAGCCCGGCAGTTGGCTGATGCGGTGACCGACAAGCATAAGGCCACTCAGCTGATTCGCAACCAGATCGAGCGGATTGATATGTCGAGCTTTGATGATCTCAATATGTGGGTGGTAAATGAGCAGGTGATTGATGAAACGGGGGCGCCCAATATGGAAGGGCGTTTTCGAATGACCACAACGGTAACGAATCTGTACACCAATTTAACACAGGTGGTTATTCAGGTGGATACACAGAGTCGCAAGACCCTTGAATTCGGATCGGCCGGCCAAGAGATGACTTTGTTTATATCGGATATATAATGAGAAAGAAGGAAGGATTTACTTTAGTGGAAGCCTCGGCGGCTATGTCGATCTTTGTGATCGGCATCGCGATGATTATGGGTGGTTATATGTATCTGCAGAAAAACAGTCAGGAGCAGTTGACACAGGATACGCTGGATCTGGATCTTAATCTGGCGGTTCAGCGGCTGCAGATGGAGATGCGCTTGAGTTCGCTCTACGAAATGACTTTTTATCCGGCTTCTTCCCGAAGGTATACGGCGGTCAGCTTTCCGTTATTGGACCGGCAGGATCCCGTGAACGGCGTTTGGGCTTCGACGGTAATCTATCACGCGTACGGTCAAGGGGATGATCAGCGGCTGCTCCGCACGGAATTTACGCCGCGCGATAATACGTTGACAGTGGAGGAGCGTTTGACTCAGCTCGCCACGGTGGTTCGCGACGGAAACGGAACCAAAGCAGAGAACGGTGACAATGCTAAGACTACGACGTTGTTTAATCACGTATTTGATTGGTCGATTGTTCCGCAGGGAAGTGCATATGATGGGTATAGCTCCCGCGAGGAGTTGGATCGGACAGCTAATCTGGGGTTTGCTATCATGAGTCCTGGTTCACATACGCTTCGGTTTGAGGTGACAGGTAAGGATGATCGAAGCAGTAGCTATGCAATCGGGTTGGACACATTAAGGGCCTCCACCTCCGGGATGGAACGGGAGGCAGAAGCCCAAAGCGTAAGCGGATCGCCAACGCCGACGGTCGACTACAATGCATCGGGACTTTGGAGTGGATATCATCAACTCTCGTTTCCTGCTACCGCGACAGGACAGACCTTCAGTGTCTCTTTCTATAATGACCGTTGGGAGGATACGAATTTTGATTTAAGCGGAAGTACAAAATCCAATGTGGCCGTCGGGCTGCCGGATACGGATTATGATCCTGTCGATTTGGTGCTGCATTTGGAGGGAGACACAACAAACTGGACGGCGACTGCACAGACCGATGATTTGGTCGGGAGTGAACCCGATGCAGCGATTACGGGAGCTGTCCGGGTCATACTGAGGGGTGCATCCATGAACGGAGGCGGTTTGCTGGGCCATAACGGAGCCCGATGCCGTGTTGCCTTTACCGCAGGATCGAACGCGTTGAGTATTGTGAAAGCGTATATTGACGAGGTGGTCGAGAGTTATGATGTCATTCCGAACACCGTGGGAAATCCTATGCAGATGACTTTTTCTTCCGATGCAGGGTGTACGATTGATGCCGGTCAAACCGGTTGGTCCGACTTTCTGAATTTCCCTATCGAGTATGACAAGACCTATGCGGTTACCCTTTTGCTTTCCGGCCAGCCCAAGGTATGGGTTGATCAAGCGGGAATCACCGGAACCTATGTTCTAACAAATATGCTTTCATCCGCCGATCTGATGGCTACAAACTGGACCGGTCGGGTCGAGGCGCTTCCAGCTACGGTTGCGGTAGAGATGCTGCACACGATGTACCCTTCCGTCGGGACGTATATTTCTCCCGCAGTGGATACACAGATGGAGAGCCCGCAGTTTGATTCCATCCGTTGGACGGAGGATTGTCCTTCCGGAACCTCGGTGGGGATCAAGGTCCGCTCCGGAAGCGATACACAAATGAGTGATGCTCCTGCGTGGGCCGCTGTTTCGACCGTATCATCTACGGGAACATTGACTTCCGTCAGTTCGAACCGCTACATTCAGTACCGAGCCGTTTTATCGTCTAATGGAATCAGTACCCCAAAATTACGGGATGTAGCCCTGCAATGGGATGGAGAAACAAGAATGGTGCAAGTGGGTGGAATATTTGTGAATGGACCCGGTTACGGGCAGTTTGAAGTTACGGTTGACGGTCGACCGCTGACCTCTCCGTTACGGGTCTCACTGGTTGTTAGAGAGGAAATTCGGACCATGAATAATGAAACTAAAACCGTTATTGCGACGGAAGGGTTTGAATTGGCTCCGAGAAACACGGGGAAATAAAATGAAAAAGATAAATAAATCCAAAGATGCGTTTGTACTGCTGATCGCGCTGGCTTTTGTCAGCCTGTTGGCGTTGGGATCGACGTTCCTGCTGAGAGTCAGTCTTCAGAAAGCCTACACGGAGAATAAGCGGGCTTACACCGAAATGGCCCGCATTATTGCGGAGTCTGGAGTCCATATTTCCGTTTCGTCTATTCAACGGGATGCTGCTGGTCTTGTGTCCGGATTTGATCCGATTGAGATAGGCGATGGAACAGCCACGATTGTGATTGAAGAGTCGGGGGATGCATCGTTAAGCAGCACAGATTCGAGCGAAAAATATTATGACCTGACTTCAACCGGAACGTGGGGAAGTCAGACTTCAACCGTGGGAGTGCTGCTTCGTGCTACAAGTGTTAGTGGATCTGAAGACTCCGGCGAAGAGGAATATTTTGATGGAAGCGTTTTTTGTGATAAAACCTTAGAGATGGTTGGAGCTGCGAGTGTTGATGTGGGCGGCGGCGGGTCGGTCCATGCGAATGGGGTAATATCGTTGAAAGGAAGTGCAAGTTTTAAGAATGCAAATCTTGTTTCATCCAGCACCGGGATAGATATGTCCGGCGGGAATGCGAAGATAGTCGGTTCGGCACTCGCTCCGACGATTTCATTGCCAAATTGGGCGCAGTGGCAGGCCCCAGATTATTTTATTACCGGCGGAGTCGTAGAAGGTGGTGTCGAGCGTAAGGAGGTTTGGATTGATACCGAGCCTTATAAAGTTCTTGCCGAGGCGAATGATATTTCCGGGTCTAATTATGGTAATATTGGAGGCGGCGGATATACGTTCAGCGATTCGTATATTTCCGAGGGAGAGCTTAAAAATGGAAGTAAAGGCGTATCGTTTGGAGGAGGAGGAGGAGTTATTGCTCCCGTTGGAGGCGTTTTGTGGATAGAGGGAGATGTAACATTTGGCGGAAGCTGCACTGTTAAGGGGTGCGTGATTGCAACTGGAACGATTAATGTTCAAGGCGGAATGACTCACGAGTCTGTTAATACTAAATTTCCTTCGTTTATGAGCCTGAATGGCGATGTTAATATAGGATCGGGTTGCATTGTTTATGGTTTGGTATACGCCGACCAAGGCAATATAGATGTCAGTGGGGCTGCTACGGTTCATGGAGCATATATTGCGCGAAATGGAAGTTTCTCCAACAAAGGCAGTGGCAGTGTAATTGCTAGGGGGGTTTTACCCGCTGGGCCGAATGGTGAAAATGTGATGCACTGGGGTGGAACCGGCAGTTCATCTGGAGGCGGCAATTCATCCGGCCGTGTTGAGGTCGTTCGTTGGTTTAAATAGCTGAGCTGTTTTTGCATGATATAAGTCCGCCTGTACGATTGTAGTTCGGGCGGACTTTTGATTTTGGGAGCTTACTGATTTAATAAACTTTGTATTGGAGACGAGTAGTGAAACAGGAAGATGTATTAAAAATATTCGAGAAGACCGGCGCGCTGTTGAACGGCCATTTTGAACTGCGGTCGGGGCTGCACAGTAATCGGTTTTTCCAGTGTGCGCTGGTGCTTCAGTATCCGCGGATTGCGGGTCAGCTCTGCGAAGCGCTGGTGGAAAAGATGAAGCAGGAGCTTCAGGATCTGGAAGTGGATACCGTGATTGCACCGGCAATGGGCGGCATTACGATCGGTCACGATGTGGCGCGTGCACTGGGCGTTCGTTTTATTTTTGTGGAGAAGGAAAACAACGCGCTGAAGCTGCGCCGCTTTAAGATTAAAGAAGGCGAATGCTTTGTGGTGGCAGAAGATGTGGTGACCCGCGGGGGTCGCGTTCAGGAGACGATCGATATTGTGAAGGAAAACGGCGGCGTGGTGAGCGCCATCGGCATTCTGGTCAACCGCAGTGGAGGAAAGGCCGAGTTTGATGTTCCGCTCGTGAGTCTGCTGGATATTGAGCCGGTCACGTACGATCCGTCGGATTGTCCGCTCTGTCGGGAAGGGCTGGAGTTGGTTCATCCGGGCAGCAAATAAGTGTTCAACTTTTTGTTTTGAGCGGGTATAAACCCGCCTCCATGAAAGAATTCATCATAGAGGCGGTCATCCAAAAGCTGGAAGAGGAGCTGGTACGTCAGGCGCAGGCGAACGTCATCTCCAACGCAGCGACCACGTTCAGTGCCGCGAATGCCGATAAACAGCGCGATACCACGGGCTATGAGGCCGCTTTCCTCGCCCACGGCTATGCGCGTCACTGTATGGATCTCAAGCATCAGCTGGATGAACTCAAGGCGATGAAGGTCGAGGATTTCACCGGGCAGGAGATCGACATCGGTGCGCTGGTTGAAGTGGAGATGGGCGGAGAGACCGATCAATATCTGCTGCTCTCCTGCGGCGGCGGTACTGAGGTGAATGTTGACGGACAGCAAACCACCGTGATAACGCCCAATTCTCCGCTGGGCACCGCGCTGATGGGCAATATTGAAGCGGGCTTTGTCGAGCTTCCCTCCGGCCTGGAGGGCATCATTCTCTCGGTGTGTTGACGGGGGGTTGACAGAATGATTAGGACAAAATGATTTAAGGGCAGAATGATTTCCTCAGGGTTTATGAGTCTTCGACAAGATCGTTGATAATCCGCGCAGCGATTGCAAAGCCGAAGCTGCCGGTCACAAACACGGCGGCACCGAACCCGGGGCGACTGTCAAGCTGCCGAGGCGGTACGTCGGTCGGCGGTTTATGGAAGCAGATGCCGCCGTCGGCGT
The DNA here is from genome assembly GCA_016937035.1 of Pontiellaceae bacterium. Next base: position 12,458 of record JAFGWS010000106.1, on the reverse strand, counting down.
CGGGATACCGAATGCTTTCTGCGGAAAACGCGCAGGGAATCTGAAACTTTTTCTTGTGCTGACCATGCATTCCGAGATTGCGGCGCAGCTGTTTGCGGATGGCCGCGAGCAGAGGATCGTTATAGGAGTCGCGCAGATCGGTGATGCGTACCTGCGAGGGATCCACCCGTCCCCCTGCTCCGCCGGAAACAATAATCGGAACGCCGAGCTGCTTGCAGTGGGTGATCAGATGGATCTTGGCATTTTTGTGGTCAATGGCATCAACGACGTAGGAGAGATCGGGTGAGATCAGTTCGTCAGCGTTTTTTTCGGAATAGTATTCGCGGATCGGCGTAACCGTGCACAGCGGATTAATCAGTCGAATACGCTCCGCGAGAATGTCCACCTTGGCACGGCCGGCGGTTCCGGTCATGGCATGAATTTGGCGGTTGGTATTGGAGAAGCAGATGTCGTCCCAGTCGACGAGTGTAAGCCGTCCGATGCCGCTGCGGGCGAGCGCTTCGACCACCCAGGAGCCGACTCCGCCGATACCGACAATCAGCACATGCGCGCAGCGCAGTTTTTCCACGGCGGCCTCGCCGTAGAGTCGGAACAATCCGCCGAAGCGCTGTTGAAATCCGCCGGTTTCCATGGAAGTTGTATCGCTCATCATTTCCTCAAAGGGGGAAAACTATAGCGCTGCGCCGTAGATATTCAAGTGCACAGGAATTTCGGACGCATCGCTTTTCCGGCTTATTGATTGTAAGAGGTTCCCCAAATAGGTTATAACTGGTCCCCTGATTTAGAAAAACCCTTTAAAACGGAGAGATAAGGAGTTTCTGTGATGAATATTTTACATGTATGCGCAAACCCGAAGCCGACCGAAGAATCGGTCTCCAAGCAGCTGGCCGCCGCCTTTTTTGCCAAGTTGATTGAACTTAAGCCCGACGCCGAGTTGGTGAACGTAAATCTGTACGACGAAAAGCCGCCGTTCTATTCCTACGAGCTGTTCCGTCGCTCTTGGTATCCCGTTTTCGACGAAAACTATGAGCCTTCCAAAGTCGAAGAGATGGCGCTGAACTATGCCGGGAAACAGGCCGAAATGTTCAACGAAGCCGACGTTATTGTCCTGACGATGCCGATGTGGAACTTCAGCGTTCCGGCGATCATGAAGGCCTGGATGGATCAGGTGATTGCTCCCGGGCTGACTTTCTCGATCAGCAAAGAAGACGGCATTAAGCCGCTGCATAAGGTGAAGAGCGTGGTGCTGCTCGTAGCTTCCGGCGGGATTTATAAAGAAGGCGACGCCCGCGATGCACTCACCAGCCAAGTCCGCAGCGCTTTCGGATTCATCGGTATCGACGATATCGAAATCGTATGGGCTGCGGGCCAGAATCCGCTCTTTTTTGACAACAGTGAAGAAAACAAGGCCATGGCGATCGATGCCGCGTCCGAAATTGCCGAAGATATTGCCGAAATGGACGTTTCTGAACCCGAGACCGAATAGAAGGGCGATGAACCTTTTTGTTAAAATCTGTGGAATCTGCTCAGAGGGAGACCTTGAGCAGATTTCTGCGTTAAAACCCGATGCGCTGGGCTTTGTTCAGTGGCCGAAATCCAAGCGCTACGTCGCACCGGAAACAGTCGGCCAATGGAAGACGCCGCACGGGATAAAACGCGTCGGTGTATTTGTCAGCCCCACCGAAGAAGAACTGCGGCATGCTGCGCACACCGCCAAACTCGATGTTTTACAGATTCATCAACTGCCGGACAATTGGAGCGTGGAGCGTAAGCACTTCCATGGGTTTGAAATCTGGCGCGCGCTGAAACCCGAAGAGATGTATTTTATGGAGTGCGGATTTCAGTTTGACCGCTTTCTGCTCGATTCCTATGACCCCGTCACGGTCGGCGGTACCGGAAAAACCTGCGATTGGACCCGGGCGCACGATCTCGTTCGAGCCTCGGACGTTCCGATTCTGCTGGCCGGCGGTCTGACCGCGCAAAACGTCGCTGAGGCCGTTGCCGCCGTCGAGCCTTGGGGCGTCGATATCAGCTCCGGCGTTGAGATTGAACCTGGCGTAAAGGATATCGAAAAGGTCCAGGCCTTCATTAATGCCTGCCGTTTTAGCGCTTAACTCTGTTTCTGTGTCCGGCAGATAATCAATTCAACGGAACACCAAGGACATCACTCAGGATCGAGACCAGGTCTTCTGCGTCGTTTGGCTGCGGAACGACCCATCTGGAATCGAAAACCATTCGTGGGACGCCGCCCTTCCCGGTCTGCACAGTCCGGCCGTATATCTGGACTGAAGTTTGCAGATATTGCTCAACCTGCGGGTCGTTCAACGCCGCCGCGAGGGCATCTGAACCGAGGAGTTCAACCGCCTTTGATTCTGCATCGTCCAGGCTACGCGGGACCCAGCGATCACCCGATTCAAACGAAAACATCCAGTTTTCGAATGCCGAGAACCGGTCTTGGTCGGCGAACCAAACCGCCAAAGCGATTTTGGCCAGCTCGCAGGAATCCTTGTACGCATCCGCATCGGCAACGATATATGGATTACATTTTCGATCCAGCGGCGAAGGGCAGAGCACAAAAGCCACGCTATTGTCAAACCGGCGAACCACCTCGTTGAGCATGAGATGGATCTCTTGACAATGCGGGCATTTGTAGTCGAACAGCAGATAAACGAGATGCGGAGCGTCCGGCGAGCCGACCAACGGAGCGCGATGCGGATCAATGGCCGGCAGCTGATTTTGCGCACGGCCCTCAATATATTCCGCCGGAGGTTTGATTGCCATCTGCGCGGCCGCCAATCCGCCGGCCAAGAACACGCCAAGCAACACCGGACCGATCACCGCCCTGAAGATGGATTCCGACCATTTGAAAGCGAAGAAAATCACCAGCCCGGCCAGCAGCACTCCGCACGCATGTGTGGTCATGCAATACGGGCAGAACGCCTTCACAATCGATTTCTGGAGAATCGTAAACCATACGGCGCTGCCCATCACCGCTCCGGCGATGACCAGCATTGCCTTCCACGACAAACGCCGCGTCGCCGCCTCGGTGTTTGGACCGATGAAAAAACCCGCTAAAAACATCGACAGATACGCACCCGCAGCCAGTCCACTTACCGGAAGTACGCCGCCGACCGTCGCCCATCGACTGTTGAGCACGGCGTCGCACGGGCTGTCCGTATTACAGCCGATCGTCGGCGTTCCGGTCAGATAATGCCAGCCCAGATACATGCTCAGCAGAAAGGCAACGGCGCTCAGGATGGAAATGGCCCAGCGCCACCACGGCCAAAACGCTTGAATACGGAGGGTTTTATTCTGCATAGCGACGCTTTAAAAACGGCGGTGCAGCTCCAGAAAGCACTCCGCCGATGGTTTTTTAACGGTACTGGTTAGGCGCACCCGGCGTCGGAGCATCATCATTATTCTGCACGAGGAAATCGGTACAGTTGCTGTCCGTATCAGCGCCGTCGGGGAATCGACCCATGCTCTTGCTGACCGCACCGGTTGCCGGAGCGTTGCGCCGACCAAAACCATCGCGACCCGAGCGGGGAACGACCACAATACAGCCGCCCTGGCTTTGTTCTCCTTCCAGCGTAGCCAGCTCGGGACTGGTAATGGTGCCATTGCCGCTCGAATTGCTTTGCTGTGACCCGTAGACCATTGCATCGACCACCACCTGGCCGTCTGCATTCATCAGCGCAATCGATCCGGCACTGGCGGAGAGCGGCTCGCCAAACCACTGGTTCGGGGCAGCCGTTCCCTTAAAGTTGAGCGCGTCTGCGGAATAAACCACCGGAGCTCCATAGGCGTGATTCTCCTCCAGCGCACGGTCGAGCGTAAGGCCGCTGCCCAGCGCCTGAATCGCATCGCCGCTCTTGTGCGCAAAACGCGTGGCCGGTGTAAAACTAATACCCGTTCCCATGTCGGACACATCGACGCTCTCGATCTGGTCGTTTTTCAGCGGAGCCGTCAGTTCGATTTCGCCCGGTGTACCCACAGCGCCGCGCCGCCCGCCGGGCGGTGCTGCGCTGACCGAAATGATGCTTTTGATCGTAGCGGTTTCCTTTCGACCGCCGGTGCCGATGGTCAGCGTATCGCCCACGCCCATATTGGAATTATCAGCCACCTTGATGGTGGTCGCGCCGGCTTTCACCGCTTCCGACAACGTCGTCTGCGTTGCCGCAGTTCCGACTTTCGTGACGGTGGCGACTTCATCGTTTCCGCCGATATCGATGCCGATCTTTTGTCCGACCTCGAATCCGGTTGCGCGGGTGACCGGCAGGTTGTCCGTACCGACGGGGAACGTCAGCCACGGCCCGGTCGATCTCGGAATGAAGAGCGTCGTCATCGCTGAGGCCGGCGTTCCGATGGCGGTAATCGTTCGGGTTTCGCCGTCGATATCCACCTGCTGCCCTACCGCCAGCCCGGCCGTACTGCGGACGTGGACCGTGGTTTCTCCCGCCGAGGCCGGCGTTGAAAGGCCGGAATCAGCGAGGCCGAGCACATAGAAACTTTTGGCGGCGAGCTGCGTTCCATCCGGAATTGTTGCCAGCGTAACGGGAGCCCATTCGCTGCGGGTATTGATCAGCGTCCAGTTTGAGAGGTCCACCGCTTCGTCGGAGGCGTTGTAGAGCTCGACAAACGAATCCGTCGGGTTGACAGCAACCTCGTTGATCTTGACCGGCTCAACGTTTCTTACGCGCTGGGCTGCGGTTCTGAGCGGGGCTTCTTTAAGCATGGCCGCCTTGCCGGAGAGGAATCCGCCGCCGGGTGTTTTTGGAGAAGTAACGTGGAAAGTTACGCCCACATTGGTGTCCGGCTCAACCGCAGTGAAGGTCTTGGAAGAATCGTTCGAACCGTCAACCACAGCGTGCCAGCCATCGGGCAGAACAAGGCTTAGTTCAACGGTTGCGGGCTTCTCGGCAATATTTCTGAAGGTCATGGTGACCTCCTGCGACGATCCCGGTGTGAAGGTCGTAATCCGCGAAAGGTTCACGGGATGCACGTCGTAGCCCGCCGCCACAATATTGGCCTGCACCGCATGAACCGCCTTCTCCGTCGGATATCCGAACGTCATAACGCCCTCGTAAAAGGTGCCGGCTGAACCGTTGCCGTTATCGCCTCCGTTGCCCATCTGCACCGCGCCTTTGCGGTGCATCGGGAAATATAAACTGTTTTCGTTCGAGCCAGGGCGCACGCCTTTATAGAACGTTGAGAGTTCACCCGCCTGTGCATTGGCCCCGCGAATCTCCCACTGGTTCCCGCCGCCGCCGTTGACCATGCCGGTCACAAAGCGCCAGGAATCGATCGTTGGGGAACCGATATTCTGTTTCGCATCGTATCCGGAAAACAGGCCGGCTTCCATATCGGACATGATCCAAGGGCCGGAACCCTCGCCGCTGCCCCAGGCGGTGGACGTGCCGAAATAGACCGTATCCATCGTACCTCGGCCCACGGCATCGCTGCTCGTCGACGTGTTGCCATAATTAAAGCAGCATCCGTTGTCATAATGTGTGCCGTCGAAAACCATATAAATGCCCTGCGGTTCATCGTTGATTGCCAGACCGACGGCATCGTTGTTGCGGAGTCCCATGCCCGGCATCACATAAACGCCATACGCCTTGTGGCCGTCGATCGTAATGGGTGCCATATCGGCAATCGGCAGCGTATTAAATCCACCCTTGGCCGGACCGACAAACGTTCCCGGCGGCGCCTGCAGGAGATCGTTTCCGTGACCGGACTGGTCATACACCATGCTGATCACGCACGTTGTATCCTTGCAGAAAGCATCCTGCGCCGCAGCATCGGCATATCCGCCGGCATCACCGGCTGAGGGCTGGACAATACCGACATCGAGCGTCTTACCATCCGATCGGCGCGTTACCTGATAAAGCGGTCCGTTGTAGGAAGCGCTAAGCGCCCGGGTAGTACTGTGAGCCGTTACACACGGTGTGCCGGCGGCGTTATAGATATCGCACGGTCCTTCGGGTCTTGCCGGCGTGGCGGCCGCTTCCTCTGCTTTATTGCGGCTCAATATCACCATGGTAATAATCGGCACTGCGAGTGCCAGAGCCAGCATGAGTATTAGTCTATTCTTCGAATTCATTTCTCCCCACCTTTCTGTCTCAAAACCCCTGCGTTCACACAGCAATCCCTGATCAAGTGGAAAAGTTCTACTGGTTCAAGGCTTTAGGTGTCGATTTATTTCGTAGGTACATAATTTAAGCGGTTAGACCATTTTCGGCTTTCAATGAAAACGCCCTCTGGCCGAACGCACAGCGTGCGTCCCCCCACCAAAGAACAACGCCACTGTCATAGCGGCGGCGCTACAGAGAATAGCCGCATTCGTGCACGTCCTCGTCGCGTGCAAACCAGTTGAAATCCAATTAAGAACATTGGAGCACGACATCAAAGATGACTGGCCAGCATATAACTCATTACCAATGCCAATATCGATGTTGCTGCAACGTAATAAGATTTTTTTGGATCCTTTACTTCATGCCCCATGCAATGAAAACAAACCCTACAGCTGAAACTCCCTGTAAAGTTTCCTCTCCAATACTGTAACGCAAAAGAAATGCCAATATTCCAAAGGACACAATGAACAGCCCTCCGACCACGACAAGATTCATAGCCATGCTCGCGACCGATGTTATATGCCATGATTGAGACTTATCTTCCATTTTTATCGACCTTTTTGAGCTGAAGCTGATTTTGACGCAGCGATGTTTCATGTAAATGAATCGCCACTCTAATGTACACTCGCGAGGATCAATTTCTCTTCAGTTTGTCCCTCATTCTCCGGTGCAGAGGTCCATGCTCTACTCGTTAATTACAGCGGGAAATGATCTTCAATGCCAAGTTCAGTCCATCGAGTTCTTTCCTTCGCCCAAACACCCGCAATAATCCTTCGCGCACTTCGTTTCTTCGTGGTGAAATAATCAATGCACCGGTGCATAACGAAGCAGGATGCTTCGTCTACGTTGGCGTGTTTCGGAGACAAAAAAACGGGGCAGGATGAACCTGCCCCGCGTTTAATCAGAATGGAAATTCTGTTTTAGATGTAGAGGTTGATCAGGGACTCGTAGAGTTCCTGTTTACCGCTGATCATCTTCGGTTCGCCGCCTGCGGCGCCGATGGCTGCGAGTTCTTCGAGCGTCAGCTTGCCGGCTGCAAAGTCGGCACCCTTACCGCTGTCGAAGGAAGCGTAGCGTTCGGCACGCATCTTCTTGTAGGGAGACTGGGTGAGAATCTTGTCGGCCACAACGAGTGCACGGGCAAAGGTGTCCATGCCGGAGATGTGGGCGATGAAGAGATCTTCCATGTCCGTCGAGTTGCGGCGAATCTTCGCATCGAAGTTGGTTCCGCCGCCCTGGAGGCCGCCGGCTTCGAGGATGACGAGCATTGCTTCGACGGTTTCGCGGATGTTAACCGGGAATTCGTCGGTGTCCCAACCATTCTGGTAGTCGCCGCGGTTGGCGTCGATGCTGCCCAGCATACCGTTATCGGCGGCCACCTGCAGCTCGTGCTGGAAGGTGTGCTGTGCGAGCGTGGCATGGTTGACTTCGATGTTGAGCTTAAAGTCGGCGGCGAGTCCCTGAGCATTCAGGAATCCGATGACGGTGTGGGCGTCAACGTCGTACTGGTGCTTGCTCGGTTCCATCGGCTTGGGCTCGACGAAGAAGTTACCCTTGAAGCCTTGCTTGCGGGCATAGTCGCGGGCCATGCGCAGGAAGGCGCCGAAGTTGTCGAGTTCCTTCTTCATGTTGGTGTTGAGCAGGCTCATGTAGCCTTCGCGGCCGCCCCAGAACACATAGTTTTCGCCGCCGAGTTTAATCGTAGCGTCGATCGCATTTTTCAGCTGTGCGCCGGCATAGGCCACTGTGCCGAAATCAGGATTGGTGCCGGCACCGTTCATGTAGCGAGGATTGGAGAAGAGATTGGCTGTGCCCCAGAGCAATTTAACTCCGGATGCATCCATTTTTTCCTTCGCGTAATCGGTGATCATTTCCAGATTTTTGGAAAATTCAGCAAAGTCAGCGCCTTCCTCAACGAGGTCTGCATCGTGGAAGCAGTAAAACGGTGCGCCGATTTTGGTGATGAATTCAAACGCAGCATCCATCTTGTTTTTTGCGCGGGTTTCGATATCCGCTCCGTCATTCCAAGGCATCGGACGGGTGGCCGAGCCAAAGGGATCGCCGCCGCCGCCGCAGAACGAATGCCAGTAGGCGATCGCGAAGCGCAGGTGTTCCTTCATGGTCTTGCCCGCAACGACGGCGTTTTCGTCGTACCACTTGAACGCCAGCGGATTTGTGCTGTCGCGCCCTTCGTAGGCAATTTTCCCGATTTCCGGGAAAAACTCCTTATTTCCTGTAACTATACTCATTGTATACCTCCTGTTTTGTTTTTTTGTCTACATCCGTTAATGGTTATCAGCGGTTTCTCCGCTATAGCCTCAATTGTCAAATTTATTCAGCCAGCGCCTTTTCCAAGTGCGCCTTCCATTTTGCATACGCTTCCGCATAGGCCCCTTCGCCCGGTTCGATCACTTTGCGTTTTTCGAGATTCGCAAAAGCTTCTTCGAACGAGGCATAAATACCTGCTCCAATGCCGGCGCCGCGCGCCGCACCGAGAGAGCCGTCGGTTTCGTACAGTTCAATGGTGGCGCCGCTCACGCCTGCCAGTGTCTGACAGAAAACGTCGCTCATGAACATATTGGCAAAACCGGCACGGATCGTTTTGAGTTCGATACCGGTTTCAGCCATCACTTCCATGCCGTACATAAAGGAGAAGACAATCCCTTCCTGCACCGCACGGCAAATCTGCGAACGATCGTGCCGATTGAAATCGAGGCCGCCGATCTGCGCACCAATGTTACGGTTGCCGAGCACGCGTTCCGCGCCGTTACCAAACGGCAGCACCGTTACGCCGTCGCTGCCGATCGGCGTGGCCACCGCCAGCTCGTCCATTTCCTTGTAGGAAAGGTTGCCGAGCAGACGCTTGGTCCAGGCATTCAAGATGCCGGTGCCGTTGATGCAGAGCAGTACGCCCAGACGCGGGTCGGATTCCGTATGGTTGACATGCGCAAACGTGTTGACGCGCGATTTCGGGTCATACTTTTTCGCGTCGGTCACGCCGTAGACTACGCCGGAGGTGCCGGCGGTTGCGGCAATCTCGCCCGGATTAAATACATTCAGCGAAAGCGCATTGTTCGGCTGGTCGCCGCCGCGGTAGGAAACCGGCGTTCCCTCCTTCAGTCCAAACGCTTCGGCTGCCGCTTCCGTCAGGCACCCCTGAACTCCGAAAGTCGGGACAATCTTCGCGAGCAGCGATTTATCAAAACCATAATAATCGAGCAGGAACTGCGCAGGAGCTTCCTCCAGGAAGTCCCAGAACATGCCTTCGGAAAGACCGGAGGCTGTCGTGCAGGCTTCGCCGGTCAGTTTCATCGCCAGCCAGTCACCCGGCAGCATAATTTTATCAATCTTCGCAAACAGCTCCGGCTCGTTTTCCTTCACCCACGCCAGCTTGGCGGCAGTAAAGTTGCCGGGTGAATTCATCAGATGCCCCAGGCACTGTTCCGCGCCGAGGGCTTCAAACGCTTTCTGCCCATACGGAACCGCGCGCGAGTCGCACCAGATAATGGACGGGCGAAGCACTTCCTGATTTTTATCCACACAAACGAGCCCGTGCATCTGATAAGCAATACCGATGGCCTTAACATCCTGCGGTTTTGCTTCCGCTTCGCGCATCGCGTCGCGAACGGCGTCGCGGGCACAATCGTACCAACACTGCGGATCCTGTTCCGCAAAGCCCGGCTGAGGTGATTTAATCACCTGCTCTGTCTTTGGATAGAACGCACTGCCGGCGCAGGTGCCGGAGGCTACATCCAGCAGCGACGCCTTAACCGACGAGCTGCCCACATCAATCCCTAATAAATAATCCATCTATAATAATCTCCGCTACTTATTGATGGTTCCATAATACAGATGGCCAAATCGATTACCTTCATTATCGTTCCAAATATAAGCACTATATTCCCACAAATAAATCGGCTCATACCCCCCGAAAAACAAGGTTAAAATCCACTTCCTCGGGGGGGTTCCCCCGCGTCGGATCGCAGAATAGAAGAAAATGGGCAGAGGGTACCCCCGCAGTGTATAGATGTGATTTTTTGTTCACGCAGATCAAAATTCCGCTACAGTGGCGGCATGAGAATTACGAGTGGAATATTGAGAAGCCGCCGCTTTGAAGTACCGAAGCAGGAGGTGCGGCCAACCATGGAGTCGGTGCGCGAGGCCGTTTTTTCTTCGCTAGGCGGGTCGTGTGCCGGACTGAAGGTATTGGATCTGTTTGCCGGATCGGGAGCTCTGGGGTTGGAGGCGTGGAGCCGCGGCGCGGCGACGGTGACCTTTGTCGAGCAGCATGCAGCGGTTTTCCGAAATCTACAGCGGAATATTGAATCGTTGAAGGGCGATGAGCTGGGCGATGTGCATTGCATCAGAGCGGATGCCCTGAAGTGGCTGGAGCATGCAGGCCCCCCATTTGATTTGATTTTGGCCGATCCGCCGTACGACCTCCCCGGGGCCATGCGCTCCACCCTCGAAAGGATTGCCAACGGTTCCGTTTTGACAACCGACGGGGTGCTGGTATACGAGTTGCGGTCTTCGGGAGATGTCGAGATTCCTGAAGGATGGGCGGTTCTGCGCGATAAGACCTATGGGAAAACGCGCGTGATTATGCTGAAGCAAGAGAAAGAAGATGCACCATGAATGAAGCGGCTATTTGCGCAGGAACCTATGATCCCCTGACCCTGGGGCATCTGGATGTCATTGAACGAGCTACCCGTATTTTCCCCCGCGTCGTGATTGCAGTTGCCAGTAATCCCGGTAAAAATCCGCTCTTTTCTCTGGAAGAACGCATCCGTCTGATCCGTGAGTCCACGCAGCATCTGGACGGCGTAGAAGTTGACAGTTTCCATGGACTATTGGTTAATTTTGCTGAAAAGAAGGGTGTTAAAACCATTGTGCGCGGTCTTAGAGCCTTTTCTGATTTTGAGTATGAATTTCAGATGGCGCTGACAAACCGGAAACTGAAACCCGAGATCGAAACCATTTTCCTGATGCCGAAACAGGATTACAGCTATGTCACTTCCAGCAATGTGCGCGAGGTGGCCGCGCTGGGAGGTGACTCGAGTCAGTTTGTTCCGCCGGTCGTCCAGCAGGCATTGCTCAAGCGTTTTGGAAAGACCGAGGGGTAAGAGGAGAGATTTCCCGCGAAGGGTAGATTTTTAAACAAAAGGAGCGGACCGAATCATCAACCTTCCAGCTGCCCTACTCTCCTTCGTTTTCTTTGGGTTTTTCCCATGGGTAATCTTTTTCAGAAAGAGAGGATGGTTCACAAAATTCCCGTATCGCCTCTTCTCCGTTGGACATTGCCAAGTAGATGCGTGCACGCATGCCATGGACATCGCCTTGGGCACCCGTTGGGGTGGCGTCAACAAAATATAGACCGGAATCAAGGCTGATTTCGACTTCCCGGATCTGTACGTACTCGGTCTGCATTTTTATTTTCTCGGTCGGTTTGAGCGCCGCTACATTGAGCTTGCCTTCAAGGATAAACTGATCTGCTTGAATGTCATCGCTGGACGTCACAGATTGTTCATAATAGATTTTATACTCCATCCGCATTTTGGGAATCAGGACCTTGCTCGTATTCTGAAGTGTGATGTCGAAGGCAATCTGTTCAAATTCCGTCGTCTCCTCTATTGCATTCGAATAGTCGACGTCGTCGATCGTAAAAACATCATCCCGGTCGCTCGTTTTCCATTTCTTAAGGGAGGTGCTTTTCGTCGTAATACGAAGGTTTTTCGATGCGAGCGCCTCGTTGACGGTATACCACTCCTTGATATAGGTCTGGTCTTTCTCGGAGAGAGAATCGATTGGAATGGTGGCTCGACGTTTATCCTCTTTCAGTTCCAGCGTGACGTTGCCTGTAGGCAGGTCGCAATCGATGATTTTGGCGCTTATCGTTCGTTCCTTTGTGTCGGAAAAGGTGCGATATTCTTCTTTCGCACGGGTTCCGACAGCACAGGCAATCAACATTAAACCGACAAACCCGTATTTCATTCTGTGCTCCTCATCGATAGCTTTCGTTTCAAGCGTCCATCAAACCCAAAGCTCATTCCGTCCAACGTAACGGACTGAAGAATGTCATTTTATGCATTTCACAAGTCAAGGGAAACTTTGCCCTGAAAATGTCCGAAATCCGCTGTGTTTGCATCGGAGATTTCGGGGCTTCAGTACAAATTTCTTCAAAAAAGCCGATTGATTTCGCTGTGGGGAGTGTGTAGCTTTCCCGACTCGGTCCACATTAGGAGAGGTGTCTGAGTGGTTTAAAGAGCACGCTTGGAAAGCGTGTGTGCGTTGACGCGTACCGGGGGTTCGAATCCCCCCCTCTCC
>JAFGWS010000105.1 GCA_016937035.1 Pontiellaceae bacterium | reverse complement strand
TTGGTAGTGCCAACTAACGCAAGAGGAGGGCTCTTTTTTAGTTTAATGAAACATCGCCCCTGTTGAAAGGGGTTAGAGGGGATTCAATTGTTGCGGACATACAACCCGCCAACATCAATGTGGAGAGGGAGAATACCACTAATTCTTAAAGGATATTCATGTGGATTTGTAGAAAATATAATGAGCTATATTTTATTTTCTTCTATGCGCTCTTGGTGTTTTTGTGTGAGATAAATCTTTGTGAACTCTGAGTCCTCAAGCGCAGCGGGTGGTGAATAGAGTCGATCAATTTCCGATGAGTTTGAGGAATTCGTTGCGGGTGGAGGATTCGCTGCGGAAGCTGCCGAGCATGGCCGAGGTGACCATGCAGGAATTCTGTTTTTCCACGCCGCGCATCATCATGCAGAGATGTTTTGCCTCAATCACTACGCCGACACCTTCGGGAGAAATGGTTTTCATGATGGAGTTTGCCACCTGATTGGTGAGCCGTTCCTGAATCTGAAGGCGGCGGGCGAAGAGATCGACGATGCGCGCAAGCTTGCTGACGCCGAGGACTTTTCCTTCAGGTATGTAGCCGATATGGCATTTGCCGAAGAAGGGGAGCATGTGGTGTTCGCAGAGGCTGTAGAGCTCGATGTCTTTGACGATAACCATGTGGTTGTCTTCTACGGTGAATATGGCGTCGTTGATGACTTCATCGAGCGTTTGGCGATAGCCGCGCGTTAAAAACTCCATGGCCTTTGCGGCGCGGTTCGGGGTGTCAACGAGTCCTTCGCGTTCGGGGTCTTCGCCGATGCGGGTGAGCAGCTCTTTATACAGTTCGTTCATGTTGATCTCCAGTGAATGTGGAAAACCTAGATTTTTCGGCGCTGGCAAGCAAGTATGATCAGCGCTGCATCACGGGTTATAGAAAAAGGTAACGTAGGCATCACCAATGCGCCCAGCGCCACAAAGAGCACGGCAAGTGTGGTAATCACCAGAATCGGCATGAAGATTTTGGCGAGGCCGTCGAGAATTTTGTAATGACCGTCCGGAAGAATAATGCCACGAGAACGCCCGGGCCGATTTCCCTTTCGGGAAAAACTCTGCGCTGCGCTTCGGGAAAATGCTCTAATTAATGAGGACCGACTTGCCGGAGCCTTCAATGATCTTTCCAATGACGATCGCTTTCTGATGGTTTTCTTTGAGAATGCTCAGGGTCTGATCTGCATCTTCAGCGGCGACCATCAGGACATAGCCGATGCCCATGTTGAAGACGCGGTACATCTCTTCGTGATCGACCGAGCCTTCGTTTTCAATGAACCGGAAGATCGGCGGGGTTTCCCATGTGGAGCGGTCAAACTGTGCGTCAACGTGTTTGGGGAGCACGCGCGGAACGTTGTCGTACAGACCGCCGCCGGTAATGTGCGCCATGCCGTGGATGTTTACCTTTTCGAGCACGGCCATGACCGGGTGCAGGAAGGAGGAGTGAATGGCGAGCAGTGCATCCTGAAACGTTGTTTCGGTGCCCGGGACGAGATCGGAAAGCTGTTTGCCGGCGGTTTCAAAAATAACCTTGCGCGCCAGTGAATAGCCGTTGGTCTGCAATCCGGTCGAGGGGAGGCCGATAAGAACGTCGCCCACTTGCACGTCTTCACCCGTAATAACGTTGTCGCGCTCAACAGTTCCAACGATGGTGCCGACAAGGTCATATTCGCCCTTGGGGTAAAGGCCCGGCATTTCAGCGGTTTCGCCGCCGAGCAGTGCCGCGCCGTTTTCGCGGCAGGCTTTACAGAATCCGGAGATGACATCTTCAAAAACTTCCGGTGACAGAGCGGCGGTGCCGAGATAGTCGAGGAAGAAGAGCGGGCGGGCGCCCTGCACGAGAATATCGTTTACGCAGTGGTTTACCAGATCCTGTCCAACGGTATTATGCACGTTGGCCATGTTGGCAACCTTCAGTTTGGTGCCCACGCCGTCGACGCTGCTCACCAGCAGGCTGTCTGCGCCCGGCGATTGAAACAGACCGCCGAAGCTGCCGATTTCGCTCACGACGCCTTCGGTGTTGGTCGATTTTACGTCGGCCTTAATATTCTGGAGCGAGCCCATCATTACATCAATATCCACGCCCGCTTCGGCGTAGGCGGATTTTTTCTTTTCAGTCATATCACAGTTTCCTGTTATCGGTTATCGGTTATCGGTTTGTCGGAGAGAGTCTCTTGTTACCCTCTATCCGATAACAAGCAACGGTCTTCCGACAACTTCACTGAACAAACCGGAGGGTTGCTCAGTGGAATGTGATGGGGTCAGAATCTATTTCCGAAATGGAGATGTCAACACCGTTGCCCCATGCTTTTTTCAGCTTTTCAGCGTAAACGGGTAAATAGCCGCGCTCCGTGTTGGTATGTTCACACAGAATAACCTGTGTGCCGTTGAGCGTTGCGGCCAAAATGTGGTGGTGGCTCATTTCGCCGGTGAGGAAGGCGTCAGCCTGTACGCCTTTAAACGCATCGGTGCCTGCACCGGCGCACAGCGCCACGGATTGAATAGGGGTGTTATTAGTCGTCGACGCCAGTCGGAGCTGCTCCAGTCCGAGGTGCGCTTTAATCCGCTGTACCAATGTTTCGAGCGTGACCGGTTCCTTGAGTTTTACGAGGCGACCTTGTCCGGTGTTGCTCCCCGCGATCGGCTGAAGAACGGAAACTTCGCCCGCACCGACGCCTTCCGCCAGCCAATCGTTAACGCCGCCGAGCGCGGCATCGAGTGCCGTGTGCGGCGAGTAGACGGCGATATCGTTCTGAATCAGCCGCATAACAGTGCGGTTATAGGCGTCGGCAGCGTTGAGCCGCTGGATCGGACGAAAAAGAATGGGGTGGTAGGCAACAATCAACTCCGCCTCTTTTTCAATCGCTTCCAGTGCGACCGCTTCGGTCAGATCGATCGTTAATAAAACCTTCTTGATGTCGCGCCGGCAGAGCGGATTAATCAGCAGGCCGATGTTATCCCACGCCTCCGCCAGTTCAGGCGGTGCAATTGCTTCAAGGGTGTAAATGAGTTCTTGCAGTTTCATGAGCGGCATTATGCATAACGGGACTAAGTCTGGAAGAGAATAGTGAAACGGTGGCTCGACGCTCCGTTAGCCGTCGCGGGTGACATAAGGAAAAATTTGAATCGCAGTAGACGCAACATCCTCGTCGCGTGAATGAAGAGAGCATGCCAATTCCCGTAGCTGAGAGGAAAAGGGTAAGCCGTAACCCATTCTTTTATTAGGCTGAGTAATTATGGGGTAGAATAATAAGTCGGCCAGATCTTTTATAAAAACGCGCTAAGCATTCTTTGTTCCGCGCAGCGTGAGCGTCCGGTTGAAGAGGGGGCGTTCGGGCGTGTGGTCCAGATCGGCGCAGAAGTAGCCCACGCGCTCAAACTGAAAACGGGTGCCGGGCGCAACCGTGGCCAGCATGGGTTCCAGTTTGGCGGTAATGGTTTTCAGCGAGTCGGGATTGAGGAAATCCTTAAAATCCTTTTCCTTGTCGCCCAGCGGATTTTCAACGGTGTAGAGCCGTTCATAGAGGCGCACTTCGGCATCGACGGCGTGTTTGGCGGAAACCCAGTGAATGGTGCTTCTGACCTTTCGGCCGTCCGGCGCGTTTCCGCCCTTGCTTTCGGGATCATAGGTGCAGCGCAGTTCCGTTACGTTGCTGTCGGCATCCTTGATCACTTCATTGCATACGGCGAGGTAGGCGCCGCGCAGGCGGACTTCGCGTCCCTGTGTGAAGCCGCGGAATTTGTTGGGTGCATCGTCCATATAGTCGGTTCGTTCAATCCAAAGCTCACGGCTGAACGGAACCTTGCGGCTTCCCAATTCTTCCTTTTGAGGATGATTGGGGACTTCAAATTCTTCGGTGAGATCTTCAGGATAGTTTTCGATCACCACTTTAATGGGATCAATCACGCCCATGGCACGGAGCGAGCTTTCGTTCAGGTCGTCGCGGACGATACTTTCAAACAGTTCAATCTCGGAAATGCTTTCGTATTTGGTGCAGCCGACGGTGGCGCACAGTTTTTTGATGGCTTCGGCCGTGAAGCCGCGGCGCCTCATTCCACAGAGGGTCGGCATGCGCGGGTCGTCCCATCCGTCCACAAGGCCCTCATTGACGAGTTGGAGGAGGCGTCGCTTACTGAGTACGATATAGGTGAGGTTGAGTTTGGAAAATTCATACTGACGCGAATGAAAGATTTCGAGTTCTTCGAGAATCCAGTCGTAGAGCGGTCGGTGCACTTCAAACTCCAGCGTGCACATGGAGTAGGTTACGCCTTCGATTGAGTCCTCGATGCAGTGGGCAAAGTCGTACATGGGGTAGATGCACCATTTGTCGCCGGTGTTATGGTGGGTTGCCTTTTTGATGCGATAAATGGCCGGGTCGCGCATGTGCAGGTTGGGAGAGGCCATATCGATGCGTGCACGCAGCACATAGGCACCGTCTTCGAATTCGCCGTTTTTCATGCGCTCGAACAGATCCAGGTTTTCTTCGATGCTGCGGCTCCGTCCGGGCGGTTCCTTGCCGGGCTCGGTCGGAATGCCTCGGTACTCTTTAAACTCGTCTTTGCTGAGTTCGCAAACGTAGGCCTTGCCCTTATTGATCAGGCGAACGGCATATTCGTACATCGTGTCGAAATAATTTGAGGCCCAGTAGAGATGCTCGCCCCAGTCATAGCCGAGCCATTTAATGTCGTCCTGAATGGCCTTTACATATTCTTCGTCTTCGGCCTCCGGATTCGTGTCGTCAAAGCGCAGGTGGCAGCGGCCGTTATATTTTTCGGCCGTACCGAAATCGAGATAGATGGCTTTAGCGTGGCCGATGTGGAGATAGCCATTGGGTTCGGGCGGGAAACGCGTCACCACTTCGGTGCGTTTTCCGGAGGCAAGGTCGGCATCAATAATGTCATGGATAAAGTTGGTGGTCTGATTGTTTTCGCTCATGGTTCTGTTGCTCTCGAAATCTGGTTTTTATTCGGTTCCTGGGGGGTGAGGAACGGCGGTATTTATCCCGCATTCCCAAAGGCAGTTCAACTCTTTCGATGGGAAAAGAGAAGGCCGGCAGGCTTTGGCCTACCGACCCTGTTGAGGAGAAAGCTAAATCTTCATGGAATCAGGCGGTAAAGCAACTCGACGTTTTCCATGAATAAGCAAACGGGAACCGGGTGCGAAAATTGCAATATTTAATGCAAATTTTGATGAGGGCATCTTCTCTAAAGCCTAGACGCTCAGAAAAAACCGTCGGCTTACACCGTTATGGCAAGCAATTTTCCTCGGAATAAGGCTACTCAACGGACTTGAGCTGATTCTCCAGTTGAGGAGTCAGCCACATCGACTGCATAAAGGCGAGCTCAGGGTGGTTGGAAAATTCTTTCTCTACAATCAGACGATCCTTGGTGAGATAGGTTTTGAGCAGAATCACCTGATTGTTTTCCGATCCTGACGCGGAGAGCCCCGGCTGTTCAATTCCTGCCGCTTTTAATGCCTTCTCTAAGTCCGCCTGGAATGTCCCCAGATCCGCTTCGGTGGATTTGAAAACAAACAGACGCGGAAGACTGGACGGAACGTTTGAATATTTATCGCTGTAGGGCGGCTCTTTGCCGGTCAGCTCTTCGTAGACTTCATAAGCGGCAACGTTGTTTCCTTCCTTGAGCTTTCCGTCCAGCAATTCGATTACGCGTTCAACGTCCGGCTTAACCGATTCCGCAATTGTTTCAGAAAGGTTCTGCTCCTTGTCCCGACTGGCTAGGTCGATCAGCAGAGAGAGAATTTCATCGGATTTGGGTTTGATCTGACAGAGGCCGTGATAGGCCGCGTTATAGCGCACATGGGATGATTGGTCTGCAGCCAGTTTAATGAGGAGGGCGACCGCTTCGGGATTGGGTTTTTCTTTGCCTTGAACAAAGTGTTTGCCCAAAAGCTCCGCGGAGATGATGCGGAGCGGGTCGTTGGGGTCTTCGGCGCAGGCCTTTAAGCCGGGAAGGTACGATTCGTCAATCTCATTGACAATGTTCTGAGAGATCATCGCCAGCGAGTGCATTTTGATCTGTGTCGGCCCGGAAACCAGCATTTCCTGAACGCTAATCGTGGAAGAAGGGGAAGGGGTGAGGTTTGTTTCCGGTGCAGGTGCCTGAACAGGTTTTTCTTCCTGTGCGGCCGAGGCAGGCATATCGGTGGATTTTTCTTCTGAACAACCAATAGACACGGTCAGCAGGACAACTGAAAAAAGGGTTCGCATATTCATTTTAATCTCCAAATTACAAATCCAAGAAGCTAGATGAGCAGGACTTTAAAGGCAAGTCTCATTCCAAACGGGGAGTCATTTGTTAAAATTCGCGGCGTACCAGAAATTCAGCGATGGCTCTGAGCTCGATTGTGTCCCGGCGCATCAGATCAAGTGCAGCCAGCGCCTCGCGGGTCAGCGTTTGCGCCTTTTCTTTTGCGGCGTCCATTCCATAAACCGCCGGATAGGTCATTTTGCTGAGCTTTTGATCGGCTCCGACTGGTTTTCCCAGTACTTCATTAGTGGATGTTTCATCGAGAATGTCATCCTCAATTTGGAACGCGAGGCCGATTTTTTCACCGAAAACGGTCAGATTTTCCAAGTCGTCTTCTTCGGCACCGGCGGCAATCGCTCCCATGCGCACGGCTGCGCGAATCAGAACGGCAGTTTTGTTGAGGTGGATAAATTCAACTAAATCGGCATCCGGTTCTTTGCCTTCGGCTTCAAGGTCTTCAACCTGTCCCGCAATCACACCGCGAGAGCCTGCGGCGTGTGCCAGCTCGAGCGACAGCTTGGGGTTTCCATGTTCAGCCAGCAGATGGAAAGCGTGAACGAGCAGCGCATCGCCGGTCAGTACGGCATTGGCCTCGCCGAATTTTATGTGACAGGTCGGCTGGCCGCGGCGCAGGTCATCATCGTCCATGCAGGGCAGATCATCGTGAATCAGGGTGGAACAGTGGAAGAGTTCCAGCGCGAGCGCAGGCAGAAGTACCTTTTCAGGCGCGGTCGAGAACGGTGCCGCGGCGGCCATGCAAAGGATGGGGCGAATGCGCTTGCCCCCGTTGAGCACGCAATAGTGCATTGCCTCGTGCAACAGCCCAGGGCGGGTGGTTGACGGTGGTAGAGAATCTTTGAGCGCACGGTCGATGACGCTCTGTTTTTCGCGCAGGTAGCTGGAAATATCGAACATGAAAAGGTTCCTTTAAACTAATCCCGGGTTGTATAGGAAAATTCACCGGGATTGAAAACAGCAAACTTTGTAAAGCCCCAAATCGGCGGGCGACAACTGCATTTGCTGATCAACATATTGAACAAACTCACCCTTCAGTATCAAATTATCCGACGGTCATATATTATAGAAATCCGGACATCCAAGCGGAAAACTTTAACTCAAAAGGGTTGCAACAAGCTCAACCCATCTGCAAAATGTATTTCAGTTAAATTTAACCGAAATTACGACAGCTACTCATAACGCGTTCGAAAGTAAATATGAAAATAATGACCTTCATCATGATGTCGCTTTTTGTGAACGGAGCCATTGCCCAAACCAATACATGCAAGTGGGTATATGTAATGCCGGTTTATCCAAGCATGGAACCAGCCGGAGCATTCGCTTCAAAGATGGAATTGCATCTCCCAAGCCTTACAAGATTCAAAGCATATAAAACCAAGGCAGGAGTTAAAGTAGATCCAAATGATGTCATATCATTTTATAAGGATTTCTATGCGACACGGGGATGGAAGCTTGATCCTGATTGTTCTCACCTTCACATGAAAATAAATTCTGCAGATCTACAGCTCTGGATTTCACCTGATGGTGAGTTGCTCACAATGTATATGGACGAGTACAGAAGCATAAGTTTCAATCTTCCTCCAGACCCATTCAAGCAGTATCGAAATACATTTGAGACTGTTGCTGAGCAAAACAATTTGTTCATCCAGAAAGCCTATGAATTTGGATGGGAAGAATGCTACGAAAACGAAAACCTCAAAACATGCGAACTATATACGTTCTTCCAAAATTCTTGGAAATCAGC
This sequence comes from Pontiellaceae bacterium, assembly GCA_016937035.1. The sequence goes on along the minus strand of JAFGWS010000105.1, from coordinate 4,546 downwards.
AGGGCTTAGTAGGTGTGCGGACTCATCTGAACACTTCTCAGCATTGATATTGCTGTATCTAAATGAGCAAGCAGCCAAAGAACAGAAAGAAAAATGGGATTCGGAGGCAGCTCAATACAAACACGAAGAGATAATTGATAACGGTGATGGTTCCTTTAGTCACATCATGCGCTCGTGGTGGAATCAAGTGGTGATTCAAGAAGGGAATATCCTAATCAGGATCGAGAATGGAGATAAAAAACAAACTAACTTAATCTCAAAGGTTGCATCTGAAATAGAAAATTTTTCAAAGAATAATGTAATAGCAACCACGGCAATGGACATTCATTGAGAAGGAGGTGCAACGGCGCAGGCCTTTCTGGGAGCCGATTTCTTTATTGTGGGCGCAGGCCACGGGGAGATGAGCGATTCATGACGAGCTCGTATTCACCCCCCGGAGTCCAAGACAGCATCGAGCCGGACAACGATGGATGAACAAACGGGCGAATTACGTCTTTGAGATTCCTGCGCTCCTTGCGGCAAATCTCAATATTTTGTCGTAGAAGCGCACGTCCCCGTCGCTTAAGTTCGTAGTTTCGCCTTCAGGCGGTTTTTTACCAAGAGCGAAGAACAGTAGTCACGTGGATGAGCACCACAGATTCTGCGATGCCTGAAACTTATTTTTGAGTTTTTCCATAGCCTCATGCGCTGCTGGCATCGGATTTGCTGTTCCGGTTTTAACAGCGGGAGGTTTTCTGTGATGAAGCAGGATAATCAAGGGGTTCCGGAGACGGTCGGGATGAATGTTCAGTGCACGGGCGTTCATGATCTGATTGATTGGCAGATTGTGCAGTATCGAAAGTGCATCGATGAGTATCGCCGCGAATGGTCGAATGAGCAGCATCGCTGCGTTTCACGGCAGGAAGCCGAAGCCCAGTTCAAGAAAATGGAATTGGAAAAGATGGGGGAGCAGTGGCGGGTCGAATATTGCGGGCTGGTTTGTCCCCAACGCGAAAAATGTCTTCTCGCGATGCATTTCCTGAACAAGCACCACACTCACATGCTGCACAAGGTCGGTTGACGAGCCGGATCACTCCTTCGGGATGCTGAACCGGAACGTTGAACCCGCGCCTTCGGTGCTTAGGACCTCGATTGTTCCCTGGTGCGATTCGACGGCCAGCTTACAGAAGGTTAGTCCAAGCCCGACGGAGGGAATCGTATAGTTGGTTTTACCTTCGGCCCGGACGAATTTTTCAAAAATCCGCTGTTTAATTTCGCAGGGGATGCCTCGTCCCCAATCTCTGACCTCCGCGACGGCATGCGTAGGCGTGTCCACGATGCGGATTTCGATCGAGCTGTTCCTCGGCGACGCCTTCATTGCATTGGTTATCAGGTTGATAAAAACCCTTGAAATCACTTTTAAATCCATGCCGGCCCACGATTCGGTTCCTTTGATGAATGCGCTGCAATGATACTCCTGCAGTTGGATGCGCAGTGAATCAAGCGCCTGCTGTGCGATCTTCTTAAGGTCTGAGGTTTCCCTGCAAAGGGACATTTGGTCCGTCTCTAGACGACCGATGTCCAGCAGGTCCTGAATCATTGCATTGACGGTGTTGGACGCATCTTCAGAGAGGTCGAGCAAGTCCCGTTCTTGGGCCGCAATCGATAGAGTTTCGGAGTCCTTTCGCAGAATGTCGAAGGTCGCGCTGATTGTTTGGAGAGGCGATCGCATGTCGTGAAGGATCATATGCATGAGGTTTTCCTTCATTTCCTCGGTCTTCTTGAGATTGGCGTAGCTTTCGCTCAACTTGGAGCGGCTTTCGTCCAATTCGTGCTCCACTTTTTTTCGGTAGCGGATTTCGCGGCTCAACCTGCGATTCCAAAACAGGATTGCGAGAAGGAAAACGGATCCTGCGATCAATATTTTCCAAAACAGCGGATAGTTGAAGCCATGTTCGTATTTGACCCAAACCCAGTTTCGGTAGAAAGAGGTTTTGTCTTCCTCGGGCAGGAGGTTCATGGCTTTGCGGAGAATGCCGATAAAGACCGGCCAGTCCTTCCGCACGGCAAACCTCAGATTGTAGCTGTGGGAGGTTTCCCCCACGATTTTAATGTTGTGAGAACGATTCTTGCTCAGATAATAGTTTCCGGTGATCACGTCTTCGATATAGATGTCGATTTCTCCTCGCTGAAGCTTGGTGAATGCTTCGTCGACGCCGGCGAGTCGCAGCGGGTGAATGTCGGGATGGTTTTGGGTGATCCAGTCGTCCGAGGCATAGTTGGCGACGACCGCTGTTCTGAGACCTTTCAATTCGTCCATATTTCGAATGTAGACCATGTCATCCCGGCCAAAGAGGACCGATGGGGTGGTCATGTAGGCTTCGGTAAAATTAAAATATTCCAATCGTTGTTCCGTCGGGGACAGGCAGGTGGCCATGTCAATTTCGCGCGAAAGCAGTTTGGGATACGATTCCTGCCACGAGGTGGCGGGGATGGTATCGAATTCGATTCCCAGCAAATCGCCGAATGCGGCAAGGTAGTCCATCGAGATGCCCTTTGGATTCCCCTCCTTGTCCGCAAATTCGACCGGAGCCCAATCGGGATCCCAAGCGACGGTGACGCGAGGGTGCATGAGCAGCCAATCGCGTTCCTCCCGGGTCAGGTCCAGGGCGGGGGAGACGGGTTTTTGAAGCGGCATCCATTTTGCATAGATATAGTTTTGTTCCTGTAGACTGATTGATTGGATGGCCCGGTTCAGGATTTCTGCCAGTTCCGGCCAGTCGTTCCGGATTCCCATGAAAAGAGGGTTAGGAGCGTTTCCGGCATAAGCGGCCATCTTGATATTCGTCAGCATCAGAGAGCGGAACTGATGCGAAGCAACCGCGAGATTGCCGATGGTGGCATCCGCTTCACCCCGCGAGACCGCCAGAAGCGCTGCATTGAAATCGGGGCAGAGCAAGAGGTCGGTATGGGTTGATTCCTTCAGAAATTCATGATGCGAGCTGTTTTCCTGGACCGCGATCCGTTTCCCCGCGAGATCACCCATGTCGTAATATTCATCTTCGTTTCGTGTGATGATCACCCGTGAAAAGCTCAGATATGGATCCGAATAGAGCAAAAACCGGCTTCTCTCCTTGCTTTTCCCGATGCAGGGAAGCAGATCGATTTCCTTGTTTTGAATGGCTTTGATCGTATCGGTCCAGACGTCTGTGCAGACCAGTTCGAACTTTAGTCCGGTTTGATTCGAAATGAGGGTCAGCCAGTCGGCGGCGATGCCTTCGTAGTCTCCGCCGGCAGAAAGCATTTCGTAGGGCGCAAAGCCGGGATCGATTCCGATTCGTATGACGGGATGGGACTTGATCCACGTCTCTTCCTGGGGAGACAACACAAGCTGCGGAGGGTTGTCCACACAGTCAGGGTTCCACGTCCCCCGGCCGCCGCCCAGATAGTAAGAGAGTGCCCTGTTATACGTTGAATCCGGATCGTCTTTGTTGGATTCGATCGATGCGTTGATTGCATTAATCAATGGTTCGGCCTGCTGGGCGCCACGGTGTGCAGTAAGGCAAATTGCACGGGGATTGAAGATAATCGGCGACGCCTCGACGTTGTAATCCTCGAAGTAAAGGGTTCCGAACAACTGGTCCACGATGCCGACGTCGACCTGCCTGTCGGACAGCAGCATCAAGACGTCGTTGTCGTTTTCGACCCAGACCGTTTCGTGTGGAATGCCCAATCGGTCGAGAATCTTGAGGATTTCGGAATCGCTGTTCTCGCTGCCCGCGATGGCAATGCGGCGGTTAGCCATGTCGTGGTAGGATTGGATGGATAGCCCTTTGCGCGTGTACGCGACGTCCCAGTCGATGAAGAAGGTCGATGATGCGATGGTGTCATTGTCAGCTGATTCCACGAAGTCGACCGCAAGATCGATCTCTCCTTGATGGAGGCGTTGGACGCATTCCGTTTTAGTTCCGTGTACATACTCCAACTCCCACCCTTCGTCCCGGGCGATTGTTTCAAGGACTTCAGGAATAAGCCCTCCAAAGGTCCCGTCCTTGGCGGGAAACATGATGGGTGGAGCCTCGTAAATTCCCACCCGAACGACTTGGGCTCGAATGCTGTCTGCGACAAAGGTGGCGAGGAGGATGCAGACCATGAACAACCAATGGCTCATTCTACGAGTTGTAAAGGCGATTTGCTTGCCTGTATGCATCGGGTTCATCCCTTTCGACGTGGTAGAGACTCTGCTCTCGGCTGAATATCACACTTTCTTGACGCAGTGTATGAAACTATCCTTTGAAAGGCAACCTCTGAATCCGTTGCCTGAAGCCTTATTTGATGTGAGGAGCCGCTTGCGCATGGTTTTTAAGTCGGCATACACTGACAGGGTGTCTTTCCGATTCCGTTTTTGACAGAGCAGAGCCTGTGTTCAACTCGACTTTTTTACCGACCGATTTCGTGGAAGCCCCAAATATTTGCGGGTAAACGGGGTTGACTCAAAAAACGGATCCTATATAAATGCCCGTCTTGTTTCCCGTATAACGGGATCCTGACCGAAGGATCATCGCCA
>JAFGWS010000104.1 GCA_016937035.1 Pontiellaceae bacterium | reverse complement strand
CGTCGCCACCGCGCTTTTTACGCGGTAGCCTACGGAAATAATCATGTCCAGATTGTAAAAATCCAGATTCCGCTGAACCTGCCGGGAACCCTCCTGACGAACCGACAAGAATTTCTTGTGAGTTGCCCCTTCGCCCAGCTCTCCTTCAGCATAAACATTTATAATATGTTGACTTATGTTCTGCTGCGTCGTCTGAAAAAGCTCCGCCATCAGCGGCTGGGTCAACCAGACGGTCTCGTTTTCCAGCCGCACATCCAGCTTAACCTCCCCGTCCGGAGTCTGATATACCAGCAACTCGCCCTTAGGGGATTTAGATTCATGTTGTTCACTCATTCGGCACCTCTTCCCGGCATTCTGAAAGCGTGACAATTGGTAACGGTTTGGCCGCCTTCTTGTGTGTTCGCTGCGCTCTTGTGTGGCAAATCATATTTCCGTTCCCCGATGACAGGCGGGACGCCTATCCTACTTTAATCAATCTCCAATTGCGGCAGGGCGTTGATAATGCGGAGTCGTTGGGTACGCGCCGTATCGCTAAAGGATTTTAACAGTTTCCGCAAATTGCTCATTTAACTTCCTTTAAAATTTCAGCTATTCCGACGGTGTCGGTCAAAATTTACTCAATGATTGAGTAATTTTACTCAATGACTGAGTAATGCCTCGTGAAAAGGAACCAATCACGGCTCAATCGTCACGTTTCACGCCCTCTAAATCCGGATCCGGATCCGCTCGATGCCCCGCGCGCGGCCGGTTTTCATATCCACATCAACGATCGCGCCTTCAAGTACGGGATCGCCTTTGGCGACATCAAATTTGTGCGGAACACCGGTGAGGAATTTTTGAATCACCGGCTGTACCTCGCGGCCGAGCACGGAATCTTTGGGGCCGGTCATGCCGAGATCGGTAATGTAGGCGGTGCCCTTTGGAAAAACGGTTTCGTCGGAGGTTTGACAGTGCGTATGGGTGCCGAAAACGGCGGACACGCGCCCGTCCAGAAAGCGACCGAGTGCCATACGCTCGGAGGAGGCCTCGCCATGGAAATCGACCAGAATCACCTTATCTGCACCGAGCTCTCCCTTGAGCATACGATCCGCCTGCTGAAATGGGCAGTCATAGTTAGGCTGCATAAAAACGCGGCCGATGAGCTGCAACACCGTAATTGTTCCCTCCGGCGTTTCGACGCGCACGTAACCCTTTCCCGGCGCGCCTTTGGAAAAGTTGGCCGGGCGCACCACCCGCGTTTCCAAATCAATGCCGTCCACCATCTCTTTGCTGTCCCAGGCGTGATCGCCCAGCGTCACCACGTCGGCCCCGGCGCTCAGCAGCGCATGAATCATGTCCGGAGCCGGACCGCGCCCCGCTGCGGCGTTCTCGCCGTTCGCGACCACAAAATCAATCCGCCCCTCATTTTTCAGACGGCTGACCACCAGCTGAAAGGCATTTCGTCCCGGACGCCCGACAATATCCCCAACCAACAAAACCCTCATAACCCCTCGCTTTCCGTAATTGCTGCAAAGTGTACATGAATACAGCGGCGTGTCGAGTCCCTCTGAACGCGGCTCAAACACTTATCCTCGGCAAAAACTCAGAAATCAACGGGAACAGGCTTTACTTTAAATCCGACTCCCTTATAGCATACAGGGACTTTTCACAAGCAGCTTGTCAATGGCTGAGTCACGGGATTATGTTAGGCATCAGAATTATGAAGAAAGAAAAGTATCAGCGGCAGAATTTTTTCCGCATCGCATACCAGGGCATGCTCGATGCCCTATTAATCGGCACGACGCAGGGCGATCTGATTTATATGAATCCTGCCGCCGCCGCGTTGACCGGCTACCTCCCGGAAGAAGCCCAAAACCTCAAACTGAAGCAACTGTTTCCCGCTGAAGAACAGCTCAATGAAGGTGCCGCAGGAAAAGAACCCCACTCAACGGTTTTGATTGCAAAAGATGGAACAGCTCATAACTCTGAGCTTCATTGCAGTCTGCTGGATCTTCCCGGAGGTCCCTATATTCTTTATGTCTTTCAACGGATCACTTCGCCAACCGATCAACATTCCTGGAGCAGCGCCCGAACAAAATATAAGAGCAACGATTCTGCACTGACAATCGAACTGCTGCTTATGCATTTGATGGAAAGCAGTACGGATTCGATTTACTTTAAGGATCGCAATTCACGCATTATTATGGCGAATCAGGCCATGTGTGATCGACTGAGCCTTCCCCCGGAAAAAATCTTAGGTAAAACCGATTATGATTTCTTCGACAAAGCCCATGCAAAGAAAACCTTTGATGATGAGCAGCGTATTATAGAAACCCGCGCGCCGTTGATCGGCGTTGAGGAAAGAGAAGTGCAGAAAGACGGCCGTATGGCCTGGGTTTCCTCCACTAAAATGCCTCTTTTTAACAACAATAAAGAAGTTATCGGAACATTCGGTATATCGCGCGACATTACGGAATGGAAAACCATGGAGAAGGAATTGCGCGAGACTCAAAAAAAGGCCGAAACAGCGGCTTTGGCTAAGAGCGAGTTTCTTGCAAACATGAGCCACGAAATCCGGACTCCGCTGAATGCCATCGTCGGCATGGGCGAGCTGCTGGCAGATTCACCGTTAACCCCGGACCAACGTGAACTTCTCGATATTATGAGCACCAGTTCCGGCACGCTGATTGAAATTGTGAATAATATTTTGGACCTTTCCAAAATTGAATCGGGCAAACTCGATCTGGAATGCGTACCGTTTAACCTCCAGCAGACGATTGAGAAAACGGTGGATGTTGTTGTTCCTCCCGCCGCGGCCAAAGAACTGGAACTGATGCAGTATTTCAAATCAGATCTTCCGGATGTCGTCATGGGAGATCCTACCCGACTGCGTCAGATTTTACTGAACCTGCTGAGCAACAGCATTAAATTTACTCCCATGGGAGGAGAGGTTCTGCTTGAAGTTGAAGGTATTCCGGTCGACAAAGACCACTGTGAAATTTGCGTAAAAGTCATCGACAACGGCATCGGTATGACAGAGAAAGAAGTGTCGAGAGTATTCAATTCGTTTGAGCAGGCGGACTCCTCCATCACGCGGAAATACGGAGGCACCGGCTTGGGTCTGCCCATTACGCGCCGACTTGTTGAGCTCATGGGCGGAACCTTGAATGTGGAGAGCAAAAAAGCCGTCGGCTCCACCTTCAGCTTTTCCATTGTCGTACCGATTTCCGGCACCTCCGTGCAAACCAGCAATGAAACCGGACTTTTATTGCTGGAAAACCGAAACATTCTTGTGGTCGACGACAATGCAACCAACCTGAAGATTCTGAAACATGAACTTGGAAAAGCAAAAATGCGGCCGTTACTCTTTTCATCCGGGCAGGAAACGGTCAAACAACTCGACTCGCTGGACCCTGTCGACCTCATTCTGCTCGACTACAACATGCCGGGCATGTCCGGTTACGCATTGGCAGAGCGACTGCGGGCCCACCCCTCCACAAAAGATGTCCCGATCCTTATTTTCACCTCCAGCGGATCGCCTTGCCATGACCCCGGAAAAATCATCAATTCCTGGATGAATAAGCCGGCCAAAGGAGCCCGACTGCGCAGCACCTTGGCCAACATGCTTCAGCAAAGCAAAAAGACCGAAAAAAAAGTCGGAGAAAGTGTGTTCAGCGTAACAATGGCTGAAGAATATCCACACAACATTCTTCTGGTGGAAGATAATAAGGTCAACCAGATGGTTGTTCGCAAAATGCTGGCGAAACTGGGTTACACCGCTGATTTGGCAGAAAATGGAGAAGAAGCGGTAGAGGCCGCACTGAACGGCTCATATGACCTGATCCTGATGGACATCCAAATGCCGATTATGGATGGACTTGAAGCCACGCGCATCCTGCGCGAACGGCTCTCCGAAGAACCTCGAACCATCATTGCCGGACTTTCAGCCCATGCGATGAAAGAAAACCGCGACATCGCAATCGAAAGTGGAATGGATGAATACATCATCAAACCGGTTCGAATGGAAGGGTTGGTTTCGGTGCTGCGCCGAAAGCCCGAATAATCCGCTTCTCCGCAATGCGGTTATTCTTTTCTGCTGGAGTTATTTATCCAGCGTGCGGGCCTTTTCCACCAAGCGGACAAACTCTGAACGAAAGCCGTCAGAGTCCCGTTCAGAAACCGTACGGACTCGATTGATGACCCGGTCATAGCTCGCATTCGCTCTATAGGCCGATTTTCGAAGTAAAAGCGCGAACTCCGCCACTTCACTCGCGAAACAGAAATCGTCTGAGGGAACCGCAGATACTTCATCCGGTGAGATCGAACAAGCCAGCATTTCGGACTGATCATTTTCGGGATTTTTATACTGAAGTTTCACCGTAAACAGCTCATCGCTGCCAATCAGCTCCTTCCGCTGATACTTCAACTCCTCATTCGGTGAAGGCCCATTAGAAACGGCAGAAACTAATTCATAAAGTGCCGTCACTGCGTGCCCCTCACCAAAATCTCCGCCGCCGACCCGATTTCCAGCGTTCACCCGACCGATCGCTCGGTTTTCATACCCGATGAGCCGATAGGCTTTCACCTGAGCCGGATTAAATTCAACCTGAATGTTTACCTCTTCAGCAACGGTGGCCAGGGTTGCGCCAAGCTCATTCACCAATGTTTTCCGAGCACTGAGAATATCATTGACGTAGCTGCAACTTCCATTGCCCGCAGCCGCCAGCTGCATGATTCTGGAGTGTTCTTCCTCCTCAGAACAGAACCCGAGAACCGAGAGAGCCAGCCCCGATTCCCGTTGGCGCTCAACCAAACGAACCAGTTCACTCTCAGACATCCCTGAAATGGAAAAGTCACCGTCCGTCGCAAGAAGAACGCGGTTATTCCCTCCGGGAACAAAAGATTCCCGTGCAACACGATAGGCTTCCATAAAGCCAACACCCTGCCCGGCATTCCCTGCGGTATCCAGCAGATCAATCGCCGTAGCGATTTCCCGTTTATCGGCGGTCGGCTCGAGAACAACCTCGGCAGCTCCGGCACAGGTCACAATTGACATGCGGTCCTCCGGACGGAGCTGCTCCACCATCAAACGCATGGCGCCTTTGAGCAGCGGCAATTTTTCGGGGGTGTTCATCGAACCGGACACATCCAGCAGGAAAACAATATTATTCGGCGGCAGTCCAGACAGATCAACATCCGCACTTTTCAGGCCGATCATAGCCAGTTGGTGCCCCTCATTCCACGGGCAATCGCCAACCTCGAGCGCAATCGAAAACGGTTTATCGCCTTCGGGCAGCGGATAGTCATAAACAAAATAGTTGACCATCTCCTCCGGACGGACAAGCTCCAGCGGCGGCAACTGATCGTTATCCAAAAAGCGCCGCACATCGGCATAGGATACCCGGTCCAAATCCAACGCAAAGGTTGAAAGGGGGCTCTCCATCGCTGATTTAAAAGCGTTTTCCGCAACAACGGTGTTGTAGACCCTTGCCGACCCATAGGACGTCAACTCTTCGGAATTGTCCAAAAAAGCATACGAATTAGCAAACTCGGAATAGGTCAGATTCTCTTGATTCGGAACCAGACCGGAAATCCCGGGAGGGGAAAAATTCGGGATTCGTCCCGAAGGCCGAATCGCAACCCGATCATTGCGTTCGTTCATATTCAACAGATCCTGGTCCACGACAACATCAACGGGAGTTCTATTCCGCTGAATATTGGTAAACACAACAACTCCGCCGAAAAGCAAAATGAAGAGCGCCACCACAGCACCCGCGGCAACCAAGGAACGAAACTGAAGACTGTACCACACATCCAACAACGTCACCTTGCGTTCTGCGGCCATACGGGCCACTGCATTCCACGCCCGCAGGCGCTCTGCAGCCGGAGCCGCCTCCAGTGCATCATGGAGTACATCCAGCGTAGCCGCATGAAGTTCATACTGCGCCCGGCAGACCTCGCACGATTCCAAATGGTTCTTCACGGCTTCCGCCTGGTTCTCACTCAGCTCTCCGTGAATATAAGCAACAATTTTTTTCTCAACAGATTTACACGTTTTCATGATACTACCCCCGCCTTGCGCAGACGTTGGCCCAGTTTCTTGGTTGCACTGTAGATCAAAGACCCTACATAACCTTCCGAACGACGAATCACCTCGCCGATCTCCTTATACGACATCCCCTGCTCCAGGCGCAGCACCAGCACCTCGCGCTCCTTTGCAGAGAGCACTCCGAGATGCTGCAGCACCAAAGCATGGCGCGAATCCAGTTCCTGCTGCGCTTCATCGTCGGTCCGGCACAGCTCACTGAAACCGGACTGCCGATCATGCAGATCGCGCAGTCTCGACTCCTTCCGAATATAGTCCACCGCTGCATTATGCGTCGTGCGATACAACCATCCCTGAATCGGGACCCCGCGCGCCAGCACCTTTCTCCAGTTCCGATATAAGCGCACGAAAGCATCCTGCACCACATCCTGCGCCGCCTCGGCATTGTTCAGCACCCGGGTGGCATATCGCAGCAGTTGTGACTGATATAGCTCCATAATCTCCTCTATGGATTGCTCGCCGGATGATCCCTCGGCATCTATCGGAGCCCGATCCAACATTCTGTTATCCTGTTCCT
>JAFGWS010000103.1 GCA_016937035.1 Pontiellaceae bacterium | reverse complement strand
CGTCGGGCTGTCGCTCGAGATTTCCCAAATGACCGCTTCGCCGGCGTTGGTCCAGGATTCCAGATCGCCGGATTGCTCCAGCTGGAGATACATGGTGGCCATGCCGTCGACCGTTTCCAGCAGCATCTGCCCCACGGCGATATCGATGACGGAGTTCGACGTGCTCAGATTGAACTCTGCCGCATTATCCCGGATATAGTCGACCGCCCATGCGTCGGAAACTGTCGGGTTCCAACTGTGATCCACTTCCAGCTTATCGTTGAATCCATCTCCATCCGTATCGGTGCTCCATGGATTGGATCCGACGGACTCCTCCTCAGTATTGGTGAGGCCGTCGCCATCGGCATCGTCCGAGAAGGTGGCGGTCACGGATTTCGGTGCATCCATCAACAGAGTGACGTTATTGGTTCCTGCGGCGTCCCCGCTCCAGCCCATGAAGAGCCAGCCGGTGTCCGGCACGGCGGTCAGCCCGACCTCAGAATCTTTAGCAACCCACGCATCGCCGCCGACCACTTGACCCTGTCCGCTCGTTTCCGCTTCCATCCAATAGTTAGTCTGCCAAAGCCACGTCAGTGCGGTATCACCAGTAAGGTTCAGTGTTGCCTGATTTCCACTGCCGCTGGCGGGGTTGTGACCGCTGGCCGTCCATCCGCCGGCAGAATAGTTGGTCAGTGATTGTGTGATGGAATCAACCGAGCAGGTCACTACGTTGCCCGCGTAATAGGGGTGTTCACCTACCGCCGGAACCGGGTTTCCGTGATCGGATAGAATCGACAGTGTCACGGGATCGGCAGGCGGCGTGTACATAAAGTCGTCAAAATAAACGATTTGACGATCCTGGCTGAGATACTCAGTGTCAGCCATAAATTGTCGGCCGTAAAGTCTGATTTCCGTTACTTTATAGCCTTCTGAGCGCGGGAATGCGTTCGTATAGGTTCCCGTGTCTATGGTGACCGTGAAGATGATTTGAGATGCCGTGATGTCGCACGCCACCGGGTACCAGGTCTCCGGCGTAAAATCACCGACGTGGCGGGCGGTGTAGCCGTCGGCAAAGGTCAGATTGTAGAGGTTAACCCCATCTTCCGGTTCAGCAAAAATGTCCGCGTTGAATGTGACTCCGCAGTTGGCATACCAATAGTCGTTCGGTGCTAATTCCAAGATTCCGACGGATCCCAGCGCTTCGTTGTTCAGGTGGCTGGCCGGCCGGATCCACACCGTAAAGCGGGCGGTTTGGTTGGATTGCACCAAAACGGGATAGACGGCGTAATCATACGAATCCGGCGTGATTGAGAGCGACTGACTTCCGCTGTAAACCTGAGTACTTGAAACACGAACTGTTTCTGAGGTTGTGCTGTTCCCCCCTCTACATAGCCAAGGATCGAGCGGTTTTTCGCCGATCGTGTACCCTTCCGCCGCCTCAAATCCAATGATCACGTCATCTGCGTGCACCTGCGGCACAACCGCCACGCCCAGCCACATGAAGATAATACTCACCCACACCCTTTTTTTCGTATCCATGATTTCCCTCTTTTATGTTAACGCTTCCTGTTCATCCCTTCCATTTGACAGGGGGTGATTGTAGCAGAGCCAATGAAAAATGGAACGCAGAAAAAGGAGGTATCGAGATATTTATTTTTCAGGACCTTCAGCAGAAGGTTCTATTAGATCCAGCCCATGCGGCGGGCTTTGCTGATGACGGCCTGGCGTCCGTCGGCCTCGACCTTTTCGTAAATTTTCTTTACGTGGGTGTGGACGGTGTGCGGACTGATGGAAAGTGCATCTGCGATTTCTTTATAGGCGAGGCCCCGGTCCACGAGGAGGAGGATTTCCCGCTCGCGGGTGGTGAGCAGATTTTCGGGCAGTGTGCTGCTGAACTTCGGCTGCTGCATACCGAGAATAACCTGTCGTGCAATCCTCGGCGACATCGGTGCGCCGCCGCCGACTAACTGCGCCAGCGATTCAATCAGTTCGCGCGGTGAGCTGCTTTTGAGCAGGTAGCCGCATGCGCCGGCTTTAATGGCATTCAGGACCGTGTCGCGGTGGTCGTGAGAAGTAAAAACCATGCTGTTAATATGAGGGTAGTTCTCGCGTGCCCAGGAAAGGAGATCGATTCCAGACATGTCGGATAGAATAACATCGGTCAGCAGAATGGTGGCATCGTCCCAAGGGGCCTGTTCAATGGCTTCTTCAACCGTTTTATAACCCATGGCCCATTCGGTGTTTTGCTCGCCTTCGAGAAGGAGCTGGAGGTTGTTATTTACCGACAAATCGCTCTCAACAAAAATAATTTTCATGGCCTTCTGTTTTCCCTCGTTGAAATGGACGGGTATTCTTTGATGCATTCGGTCTGTTCTCCGCTGCGGGATGCGGGAGTTTTTCCAGATCTGATGGGTTGGAAGAGAATGGTACATAATCAATCCATGGTTATACTTTCTGCTGCTATGGTCATTAAATAACAGCAGAACAACTTAGCCTGAATCCATCCGATATTATAGTCATTTAGAATTAACATATGGTAATTTTCGGCGGCGCGCGGAAAGATCGACTGGATCGTTGCTTCTTATCGAAGTCTTTTGTATCAAATGGGGCTGGAAGCAGTGGATTGCTCTCCGGGAAATGGGGCGGAATGGCGATAGAGACAGTAAAGATTTTGGGGATTGATACGTCGTTGCGGTCAACGGGCGTGGGGATTATTGAGGCGCGCGGATCGGTCTTGCGGGGGGTTGCGTATGGATGCATCCGCAATAAGCCGAAGGACCCGCATTCGGCCTGCCTGGAAAATATTTTTAATTCGATTTCGGATTTGATCGAGGAGCACCGTCCGGACTGTGCGGCGATTGAAGGGGCGTTTTTTGCGAAGAATGCCAATACGGCGATGGTGCTGGGGCAGGCGCGCGGCGCGGCGATTACGGCGTGTGCAAAAAAGGGGCTGATGATTACGGAGCACTCGCCGCGTAAAGTAAAGCAGGCGGTCGTGGGCAATGGTTCGGCGCAGAAGGATCAGGTGGCAAAGATGATTCAGCGTCTGCTCGGATTAAGCGAACAACCTCAGGAAGATGCGGCGGATGCGCTGGCGATTGCCGTCTGCCATTTTCATCAGCTTTCGCTGCCGGAGGAGTTGCGGGCAAAACGGATTTAGTGAGATTGCGGAGGAGTTTAATGAGATTGAGCGGGGTGTTGCTGTTGGTCGTAAGCGTGTTGGCGGGCTGTTCGACGATCCCGGAAAAGGAGACCTCGGAATCGGCTTGGGGGCTTACGGCTCCTGACGCTGCGCGAGCTCAGTATGATCAGGCGATGGATTATCTCCGGAAAGGCCGCCAGAAAGATGCAGAGAAGGTTGTGGTCGAGGCGTGTCAGAAGTATCCCGAAAGCCAGCGCCTTTGGTTTATGGTTGCCGTTCTGGCACTCAGTCGTCAGGAGGCCGACTCTGCCGTTCAAGCCTTCATGAAGGTGCGGAGCTTGAATCCAGACTCGCTTTTGGGGATAACGGCTCAGCTTGCGCTGGATGAGAAGTTGGACGTTGCGGACGCTTTCAAGCAGCTGAAAAAGCGGATTGATCAGAACCCCGACGAAATGCTTTTGCGCTGGTTATATGCCATGGAAGCGACCCGACAGGGCGTTTTTTTGGAAGAGGGCGCAGCGCAGTTTGAGATCATTCTCGAGACGTGGGATTCCGCTCCGGCGATGGTTCACCATACGTATGCCACGTTACTGGCGGACCACCCCAACTTTCTGGAAAAGGCATTGGAACATCAGCAGCTTGCGGCGGAGATCGAGCCCAATGCGCAGACGTATTATCGGCTCGGGTTTATATTGTACCTTTTGGAGCGCTACGAAGAATCCAACCAGCTTATTGAAAAAGTGGTGGAGATGGCCCCGAACGATCCGATTGCCTGGTTCCAGTGGGGTAACGGATTGGCTTATATGGGCGACTTTGAGGCGGCGGCCGAAAAGTTTATGACCGCCGGCAAGCACGGAATCGTTAGAGAGGTGAGTCTGGTCTGCTGGGGGCGTTGCCTGGAACGGTTGGGAGATCCGGCTGAGGGGTATTTGAAATATGAAGAGGCGCGTTCGCGTTCCGGATTGCCCGGCGGTCTGGCCGATTCGTATGCAGCCATTTCCAAGCTGTATGGATATGGAACGGCGTGTGATTTTGAGGGGGCGGTTGAAATCTTTGCTGCGCAGGGCGGCGGCCCGGCCATCGACGTTCTTCGTGAACAGGTGGAAGAGGCCGACAAAACCGATAATCCATTAGCCCCGGAGCGCAGCGATCTGTTGCTCAAGCATCTGGAAGCAAAGGCAGAAGGAAACGATGCCAATGCGCAATACAGCATGGCGATGATTTATCGCTACGGCATCGGGGTGGAAAAGAATGCGGCGATTTATGAAAAATGGATAAAGCGGGCCGCGGGAAACGGGTATGAGATTGCTAAGCGGATAGTGGCCGAAACGATGTAAAAACCGAAAAGAGGTGCAGCCATGAAACGGTGGATATTTAAGGGCGCACTGTGCGCGGGTCTGTTGGTTGGATTGAGCGGATGTATGGTCTTGTCGGAACCGCTGAATCCCGATGAGGACATTCTCGGCACCTGGATTTCGGACGAATCCGTTGCGGTGTATGACATTTCGCGGGCGGCCGACGGCCGACTGGAGATTCAGGGGCATAGTTCCCTCAGCGGACGGGAGATGATCGTCAGTGATGTCTCTTGGGATGGAACGGTGTTGGAATTTGCCACCTATGTGGCTGCTACAGACTACCGAGTGAAACATGAAAACCGCTTGTTGAGCTCAACGGAGATGGAAGGGAAAATTTTTGAGGGCGATGTTGTTCACATCAGGAAATACAAAAAAGAGAACCGATAAATCTAAATGTGTGCAGCTTTGATCTTTCTTGACGGGAGAAGTTGACAAGGGGGTATTCGAGTCGTACTTCTGTGCAGCAGAACAGATTAATCATGAGGAGGGATTCCATGAGTGAGCAGGTTAAAGTCGTATTGACCGAAGATGAACTGCCGAAGCAATGGTATAACCTCGTCGCTGATTTTGCCCATCCAATGCCGCCGCCGGTCGATATTTCCGGCCATCCGATTGGTCCCGAGGCGCTGGGACGCATATTTCCAATGAATCTGATCGAGCAGGAGGTCAGCACCGAGCGCTGGATCGATATTCCCGACGAAATTATGGGCTATCTCAAAATCTGGCGACCAACTCCGCTCTACCGCGCACGCCGTCTGGAAAAGGCGCTCGGAACGCCCGCCAAAATCTATTACAAGAACGAAGGTGTTTCTCCCGCCGGCAGCCACAAGCCGAACACCGCCGTTGCGCAGGCGTGGTATAACAAGCAGTTCGGCATTAAAAAGCTCACGACGGAAACCGGCGCGGGGCAGTGGGGCTCGGCGCTGTCGTTTGCCTGTGCACTGGTGGGCGGCATTGAGTGCAAGGTGTTCATGGTGCGTATCAGTTTTGACCAAAAGCCGTTCCGCAAGATGATGATGCGCACGTGGGGCGGCAACTGCGTGGCGAGCCCGAGTATGGAAACCGAAGTGGGCCGCCGGATTTTGGCCGACGATCCGAATACGCCCGGAAGCCTCGGAATTGCAATTTCCGAAGCGATCGAAGAGTGTTTGAGGTCCGAAGACACCCGCTATACGCTGGGTTCGGTTCTGAACCATGTGATGCTTCACCAGACCGTGATCGGGCAGGAAGCACAGAATCAAATGAAGAAAATCGGCGATTATCCCGATATTGTGATCGGCTGTGCCGGCGGTGGATCCAATTTTGCCGGGATCGCCTTCCCGTTCATCAACGACCGAATGCACGGCGCCGATATCCGGATTATCGCAACGGAACCCCAAGCCTGCCCAACACTGACGCGTGCGGAGTATCGCTATGATTCCGGCGATGTGGCCATGATGACACCGCTGCTTCCGATGCACAGTCTGGGTCATACCTTTGTTCCGCCGCCATTGCACGCCGGCGGATTGCGCTATCACGGGATGGCACCGATGGTCAGTCACGCGATGAACGAAGGCCATATCGAAGCTACCTCCATCGGACAAAGCGAATGCTACCAGGCGGCCGTTCTCTTTGCCCGCACAGAAGGATTTATTCCTGCACCGGAAACCGCGCACGCCATCGCTCAGACGATCTGCGAAGCCAAACGGGCAAAGGAAGAAGGAAAGGAAAAGACCATTCTGATGAACTGGTCCGGCCACGGCCTGATGGACCTGAAGGGGTACGAAGCGTACTTCAACGGGAATCTTCAGGATTATCCCTTGCCCGATGAGCTGCTGCAGAAATCGCAGTTCTGCATGGAAGGCCTGCCGAGGCCGTAGGAGGCGTTTTATGGCGGAAGAAATAAATGGAATGGGGAGGAGCGCGTGAGGCGCTCTTCCTTTTTATCGCTCCTCCTGCTGCTGCCCGCTCCCTCGATCGGCGTGTTCTTCGGCATGGTCCTCTGGCCGGGAACGGCGGCAGGGAAAGGCATCTTTCTGTTTTCCAAGATCTGGATCCTGCTGATTCCGGCGGTCTGGTTTTTCTCTGTACAGCGCGGGCAATTGCCCTGCGGAAAGACCGCGCCCGGCGGGTTCCGCATGGGGCTCTTGAGCGGGCTGGCGATCTCCGCATTCATTGGGCTGATGTATTGGCTGCTGGGCCGCCGTCTGATTGACCCCGGCTTTGTTCGGGAAATGGCTGAGCAGATCGGCTTGGTTCCTCAGCACCGCTATCTGCTGGGTGCGCTCTACTGGTTTTCCGTCAACTCGGTGCTGGAGGAATATGTCTGGCGCTGGTTTGTTGTGCGACAGTGTTACGCGTTGATGAAACCGAAAGCGGCTATTGTCGTCTCCGCCCTGGCCTTTTCTGTACATCACGTGATTGCGATGCAGGTCTATTTCAACGGTATTGTAACCGCTGTCGGCGCGACCGGAATTGCCTTCGGCGGTGCGTTTTGGTCGTGGATGTTCCTGCGCTATAAGACCATCTGGCCCGGCTGGATTTCTCACGCGGTGGTAGACGTCGCCATCTTTGCGCTGGGCTACCTCTTAATCTTCGGCTGATGGACTTGTTTTCACCAGCTTCTGTGTCAGCTTGCTGGAGCCGGCTCCGCACGAAATGACCGAGCGCATCGCTTCCTCCACAGAGACATCGATGCGATGCACCAGCTTTGCGTCGAGGTGATAGATGAAACCGGACGTCGGGTTCGGGCCGGTCGGTACAAAGACCGTCACCATGCCGTTTTCATGCTCCTCCGTAACAAAGGCCGTGGCCATGATGCCGTTTTCAAAAATCTGTGCCAGCGCAACCGATGAAAAGGGCGACTTTTTTTTGCCGAGCAGTTGGGTGACCGTCTCTTTGATCATGCGGTATCCGGGCGCACGGCTCAGGAAGCTGTTTTCGAACGCACTGTAGATAATCTGTCCCAGTTTGGTCCGTACAAACAGCCCGAACATAAAACAGCCCAGCACAATGACAACCAGCACAATGAGGGTCGCGATGGTGTTGTCGTAGGCCGTCGGCAGGGTCAGATTTTTAAGCACCAAACGGGTGAGCGGGCTGATCACGCCGGCCACCATGCCGAACAGCCATTTGAAGGCGAGAATAAGAATAACCGTCGGCAGTATAACGATGATTCCGCCGAGTATCGTGGTCTTAAAAAACGTATTGATTCGTGCCAACATATGTCCTCCAGAAAAAAGAAAAGGTACCAACCCGTGCACTGTAGCATTTCTGACTTCATTTGCTGAACCGAATTATCGATTGCTTTTCAAAGGCCGACACCGCCCGCGATTCCTTCACGCAGTGGCCTATCTCCAGTTTTGTTTGCAACCCATCCATTACGAACCGTCGTTTGCGTACGAATCAGCCAGGCTAAACCCTTTTTACATTCCAACAGGTTACTGCATCTCAACGCGGAAAAACAGGGTTGGACTATCCGCATCGGAGCGGGTTTGCGGCCCGAAGCTTTCCATCTCCCCTTGGCCGTGTACGGTGCCGCGATATTTCCATCCCTCGCCGTTTACGAGATTGGTGGTGCAGTAAATATCATAGCCGATTTGCTCAAGCGCCTGCCATTGAATGCCGGGAGCTGTTCCATTCATCGGTGGAACAATGCGGATGAGAGCCGGAGCATCGGTAATTGTCGGATCCATCTGTTGGCGCCATTCCACGCTCTCAGAATATCCGTCTCCATCGGCGTCATCGTCTGGAGCATAGTCGAGCGTCTGGTGATAATACTGTTCCCACACATCGGGCAGTCCGTCTGCATCGTCATCGTTGGTGGAGAGTCCGCTGAAGGTGAACGAGGCGGTATTGTTGGTCTCGCAGGATTCAGCAAGTTCGTCCTGCGTGTCTAGTGCCAGGACGATTTCTGGAACTTCTCCGGAGGCTTCCGCGCCCAGTTGGATGCGGGATTCCCACTCATAAAATCCGCCGGCCTCGATTTCCGGGATGGCTGAAACGCCTTGATCCATCCCGTCGATACGGATCTCGGCGTAGCAGGGGGCGGAAACTCCGGTGCCCTGATTTTCAATCCGCGTTTTCAGTGTATATCGGGACGGGATGATGCTGGGCAAAAACAGATAGTCGCCGGGGGTTAAATCCGGCGGGAACAGACTGATCTGTGCGGTATTGTTGGATTCATTCATTTCGGAGACAGCGTTTTCACCATCCAGTTCCCAATGGAGAATGTGCGGTGCCTGATTCGAGATCGGCGCGGTTAACAGCCATTCGATGGTTTCAGATCCGTGCCCCGGAATCAGTCCTGAGTGGAACAGCGTTGCGGTTTCGGTCAGGTTGCTTTCTGTTCCCAAGGCACAGGAAACCGTCAGGTTGGAGACCGCCAGCAGTCCACCGTTTACCACCTCACAGCGCGCGGTAACAACAGATCCCGGTTCCGGATTGATCGGGAGAATGCTAAGCGACGAGAAGGAGATTGCGGGATCAACGCCCAGTTCTGTTTCCGTTATGCAGATATCGGTTTGCACGACCGTGTAGTTGGTTGAAACCAGATCGCCCGCAAAGAGTGCCAGCAGTTGGTTTTCCTGGAAGCCGAGCTGTACATCGTGTGCGCTGCGGAGACCGTCGTAGAGCGAAAACGGTTGGGACCACGCGTGATATTCATTATCCATAACGGATGCGGTCAGTACCGTTCCGGTGGGGGAGGCTTCCTGCCAACAGAGTACGGCGCGCCCGGTCGCCGGGTCTGTCGCAGCTCTGAAAGTTTCCGGAGTCTGCGGAGCGAGTCCGGTTGAGCGGATTTGCTGTCCGTCATAATGAACGATTACATTGCCCTGCAGCCAGAAGGCGGCGGTGCCGTCGGGGTCGGTGTTTGCCTTGATGTAAAGGTCGGGCAGGTTGTTGTCGGTCAGGCGGACCGGGGCGTGCCAGCCGTCGGAGCGAAGGCTCCACTGCATAATTTCGGTATCGTCCGAAGTGGCATCATCCCCATCCATATCGACAACGCAGAGCAGCTCAATCCCGTCGGACGACGCGGCAGGTGCGCACTGTATCATGTTGGTAAGCGACAGGGTTGGAAGCTCAGCATCCAGCGATCCGGTTGCTGCATTCCACGGACGCACATGGATCTCAATCGGTTCAGATTCGGAGGCAAACAATTGATTGCTGATCGACGACTGCCAGCAGAGCCAAACCGCCTGATCCGCTCCAGCGACCCAAGAAGGAGAATGGTCCAGATAGTGGTTGTCTGTCAGCGTCTGAATTGGGTTGTTATCCACAGCCAAAGCGATTTCGAGCGCCGTTGCAAAGTCCTCGATATTAGTCACCGAGTCTGAATCGGCATTAATCTGTTCAAAGGCGGTCAGCAGGCGTCCTTCGGAATCAAAGATCAGCTTCGGTGCAAATTCGGCCTGCGTGTTATCTTCCAACAGTCCGGCATGGATCGGAGTTGGATCGGCGGCGGTAAACTCAAAACGATAGATGTCCGTTGCCTGTTCCGAGGGAAGTCCGGCGTCCAGCGTGACCAACGCTACGGCGGAGGTTGCTGATCCAAACGCCATCGCGAGCTCAGGATGAGAATATACATTTTCCATCAGCACGCAGACATTGCTTTCCACGCAGCTTACGGCTTGCCTGAACAACGAACTGTAGCGGGCGGGAATCGGCATTAGCGACCAATCCTCCTCTTCGGTCCACTCAAAGGATGCCGTCTGCAATGACGGTTCGGCCGGTGGATCAGACAACTTCAGCCCTTCTTCAATGCGAAAGACTTTTTCCCAGCGCCAGGCGGATACCGAAAGCGTGGCGTAGACCTTGGATTCCAGATCTTTGAGGTAGTCCGGGTTCGGAGGAACCTGCCACGAAATCAGGGCTTCTCCGCCGCCGCGAAGTTCCGCTTTCAGTTTATCGCTGATGAGATCGAGAATGAGCCCGATATTGAGTCCGGTTTTCATGCCCAGCGTTGCGGCGCTCAGCTCCAGTCCTCCGTCCTGATTGACAATGTCCAGCGTAGCATCGCCGCCGACATATACACTGGCGGCGACCTTTGCCATTTGGTTAAAGCGGGAAATTGCCCGGCCGGCCACCGCAATGGATTCGGCTTTTTTGAGTGCAGGGAATACTGTGCCGATATTTTCTGAGCGCTCAATCTTTCCATCCAGCCCAAAAACGAGAGAGCCTCCGGTAAATTCCAGCCCGTTCAGTGCACTGAGCTTTATATTGCCTTTGCCGCCGATCTTGCCTTCGATCTCAGCGCCCGCAGCCTCGAATCCGTTCACCCCGGACAAGGAGAGCGATGCACTGCCGTCGGAGCTCACCTCGCCCTCCAGTTTGGCCTGGGTTGATTTGAGGCCGAAGCTTTTACCGCCGATAAAGGGAATATAGCTCCATGCGGACCAGGCCCACGAGGGAAGGGTTTCCTGAGAAATTTTCAGTTCAATCGGCTTTTGGGGAAATGCTCCGGAGATCTGATAGGTGGTTTTTCCGTAGCGGCTGTTGTTGTCGCTCTTGAGGGTGCCGTTGACGGAGTTAAGCCAGGTGGGCACCGGAATTACATGGTATTGAAGGGTTTCTTTTTGGCTTTTCTTGCCGTTCAGCTCAGCATAGATCTCCACCCGGTTGCGATCCGGTCTGGTGGTTCCCGAAAACGGATACGATGCCGGATCGATCGTGAATTTCCATTCGTCCGAGCTGTCGCTGTTGAATATGGCTGCACTTTGGCCGTTGGCCGTCACCGAAATCCATCCGTTGCTAGTGTCTGTCGAATTCCAGTCCACGCCGACGGTCAGCGGTGCCGGGGCAGGGATGCCCTCAAAGAAATAGCTGTTGGCCGTCGGGGCTGAATGAATCTGAATCGTCGGCTCTTTACTGGAGACCAAAACGTTTACAGAGCCGGACTGCAACGCAATCATTCCCGATGTACTTCCGCCGCCGGAAACCGAGATAACCGGCTCCTTGCTCTCGACGTTGGCGGTAAAGTTTCCGTAACTGTCGCTCTGCACGGAAACACCGCCGATGTTCAAGGTGATATTTTCAACCGGATTGCCGAATTCATCCTGCGCATGACCGTATATCTCGCCGGAATACGTATATTCCTCCGGGGTTTCCATGGGTTCAGGGGAGCCGTAGTCGACGGTTGTGACGGTGCCGTCCGAGTTTTTGGTTGTCGTCCAGATTCCGCACTTTTTTCCGTTGCTGTATTGTCCGATCGTCACATTGTCGTACGAGGCGGTCCCATAATGATAGAACGCACCGTGCATTTTTCCGTAGGTATAATAGGTTTTTTCATACACTGCGCCGCTGGTGGTGTACGTGGTGTACCAGCCCTGTCTTTTTCCGTTCTCATATTCGGTGGAGTATTGCAGTGATCCGTCCGTGCGGAAATATTGGACCAGTCCGTCTAGTTTTCCGTAGGTGTATTCTTTCTGCTCAGCAATAGATCCATCGGCCCGGACATCTTTATAGGTGCCGTGCTCGAGTCCGTAGAGCGTCGTGAATGTGTAGTAGCTTCCGTCCTTTCTGTAGTGGATTTCTTCTCCTTCCAGTTTAAATCCTTTCCGGTAGGTTTGGGTTATCTCATCATAAGGCGATCCATCAGAGTAATAGCTCTCATAGTAGGATTTCCCGTCAAGCAGGCCCTCTGAATAATAGCTTTCCCTCCGGTTGTTCAATACGCCGGGGGCTCTCCAGTATTCCTCCAAAGAGTATCCGTTTGGGTAGCTGCCGTTCTGATAAGCGCTCTGTCGATGGCTGCTGTGGTACAAGGTCCCGTCGGTATCCAGGGTTGTTCCCCATTCTTCATAGGGGCCGTCTTTCACGTCATCTTTATATTCATAATCGTATTCGATCAGCCGCTGGTCATCCACGATTCTCCAAGAGCGGTATCGCCCGTTTTTAAGACCGTCCTTCATGAAATATTCGGATTTAAGGAGTCCGTTGGGGTAGTAGCTGCGGAATGCGCCGTCCGCCACGCCGTTCACATAGGAGCCTTCACTCCTTAGTTGCCCGTCCTCATAATAGGAGCGCCAATAGCCGTTCTGCAGATCATTCTCCCATTGGTTTTCACCATTGATCTGTCCGTTCTCATAGTATTCATATGCCGTCCCGGTCCGCTTCCCATCTACGTATTCGGCTGTTGTGTGAAGTTCTCCGGTTCGATAGTAGCTGCGATAGGTGCCCTCACGTTTTCCATCTACATACTCACCCTCTTCCCAGAGCTGTCCGTTTGTAAAAAAAGTTTCATAGCGCCCGTGCGTTACCTGATTGCCCTCGCCATCCAGATAATAAAAATAGTGAATGACGCCCTCCCAGGTAGATCCATAATACTCCAGAATTTCGTGGTCTTCTGCCGCAGAATAACCAGGGAAGAGAAGCCCCTGCAAAAGGAGCAGCTGAATAATGAGCCGTTTACCAAAAAAAGATTTTCTGCACTCAACGGTGCCTGATTCTGCATTCAACAAGTTCATGGATTCCTGCCTTTAATGTTATCTGCGGTTCAGTTTTGCGCTCTTTTGACATATCGGGATTTGAATGCGTGAAATATAAAAAACCTCCACGTCATGATTTCTTCTAGGTCAGGATAGTCCATTCGTCAATCAGTTCCTTTTGATGGATTTTTTCCAAAAGGAGGGTTTGGAGCGGAGGAGAGAAATATTCCTGAAAAATCCATGTTCATTGGTGTTCATCTATGGCTAAACTGTCTGAATGATTACGCTTAGTAAAACGATTCGGCTGTTTCTCGACAGCATTGGCCGCCGGGATGAGTATGAGTTTTATCTCAACAAGTTTCAGGCGGAGCATTCCGCCTGTTTTGCGCTGCTATGTCCCGATCCGGGCAGTATCGAGGCCGGGGCCGAAGTGCTGGCGTTTGATCTCCATTTTCTGCTTCGGCTGGAGCTGGTGCCGGCCATTCTGCTCTGCGGCAGCGATGCGGAGCGGATGCGTTCGGTACTTGCTCGCGAACCGGTTTTTGATTTTTGCCCTTTGTCGGAGGCCGATGCGCTGCCGTTCATCCGCACTGCGCGCCTGAGCGAAAAGGTGCCGGTGCTCGTGGCGGAGGGCGTTGAACTGGAAGAGACCCTGTTGAGGTGGGTGCCTGAAATGGCGAATCGCGTCCATTTTATCCGTGCTGCGGGCGGCCTGAAAGGGCTCAACGGCGAGCTGATGCCGCATATCTACACGCACCGGGAAAACCTTCAGCCGCTGGAACCGCTGGAGTTTGATTATCCGGGGCTTGCGCGCAAGCTGCTGGATGAGCGCCCGGGTGTGCATCTTTCAATTACATCGCCGATCAATCTGCTGCAGGAAATCTTTACGGTTAAGGGGGCCGGTACGCTGTTTCGAAAGGGGAGCACAATCCTTCATTTTTCGGATATTTCAGGAGTGGACCGCGATCGACTCGTGCATCTGCTGGAAGCCAGTTTTGGAAAAAAGCTGAAGGATGAATCATTTCTCTCCAATGTGCAGGAACTGTACATCGAGAAGGAGTATCGCGGTGCCGTATTACTGGAGCGCCACGGGGCGGGACTCTACCTCTCCAAGTTTGCCGTGGGGCGTGAAGCACGCGGCGAAGGCCTTGCGCTGGAGCTTTGGCAGCAGGTGTGCGGGAACCATCCGGCAATCTTCTGGCGCTCCAACGCAAGCAACCCCTTTAACTCGTGGTATCAGCAGCAGGCGGACGGTCAGCACCGCTCTGGAAAGTGGCAGATTTTCTGGAGAGGAATATTGATTGAAAATATTTCGGGTGTTATAGAGTTTTGTTCTATTCGAAGTGAAGATTTCGCAGGGCCGGAAACGGCCTGAGTTGGTTAATGTAAGTCTGTCAGGGGAGAGTCCAATGAAACGTGTTCAGATAATCGGTTTTTTGGCGGCAATCGCTGCTTTTTGTGTGGTTCAGGTTCAGGCGGAGTCGTTTCCGTTTAATGATCCGGCGCTGTCGATGGAAGATCGAATTGAGGATCTGATTTCGCGGATGACGGTAGAGGAAAAGATGGAGCAGCTGCGCTACGCTGCACCGGCCATCGAGCGGCTCGACATTCCGGCCTACAACTGGTGGAACGAATGCCTGCACGGCGTGGCACGCAACGGCCGGGCCACGGTGTTTCCTCAAGCGATCGGGATGGCGGCCTCGTTCGACGAGGACCTGATAAAGCGGATCGCCGCGGCCATTGCGGTTGAAGCGCGGGCCAAGTACAACGCCTGCTCGGCCCAAGACTACCGGGAGCGCTACCAAGGGCTGACCTTCTGGACCCCCAATATCAACATTTTCCGCGATCCGCGCTGGGGACGGGGGATGGAAACCTATGGCGAAGATCCCTTTCTGACGTCGTTGCTGGGCGTGTCGTTTGTCCAAGGGTTACAGGGCGATAATCCCGACTATCTGATCGCTGCCGGTTGTGCCAAGCATTATGCGGTTCACAGCGGGCCGGAAGATGTGCGCCACTCGTTCGACGCCGAGGTGACGGCCAAGGATCTGTGGGAAACTTATTTGCCGGCCTTCGAGGCGCTGGTGGTCGACGGCAAGGTCGAGGGAATCATGGGGGCCTACAACCGGGTGAATGGCGATCCCGCCTGCGGGAGCGAATACCTGATCCAGGACGTTCTGCGGGATCAATGGGGCTTCGAAGGTTACTTCACGTCCGACTGCGGGGCGATCGAGGATTTCTATGTCGGCCATGGAATTGTGGAGACCGCTGAAGAGGCGGCGGCGATGGCGCTTAAGGCCGGTTGCAACCTGGAGTGCGGCGATGTCTACAAGGTGCTTCCTCAGGCACTGGCCCAGGGCTTGATCACGGAGGAGGATCTCGATCGGAACCTGCGCGAACTGCTGCCGACCCGTTTCCGTCTTGGACTGTTCGATCCGCCGGAACTCGTTCCTTTCTCGTCCATCACCAGTGAGGTGATCGGGTGCGACGAACACCGGGAGCTCAGTCACGAAGCCGCCGTCAAATCGTTGGTCCTGCTGAAGAACGACAATGTTCTGCCCATGCGCAAGGACTACAAGAAGGTCTATGTTACCGGCCCAACCGCGACCCAGGTCGACGTGCTGCTCGGCAATTATTTCGGCGTGAATGAAAACCTCACCACCATCCTTGCGGGGATCACCGGAAAAGTCAGCCCTCACACCACCGTCGAATATCGACCGGGATCGCTCATGGATCGGCCCAATGCAAACCCAATGGACTGGTTCAGTAATCCGGCAACGGAATCCGAAGTCACGGTGGCCTGCCTAGGCATTTATCCGTTGATTGAAGGGGAAGAGGGCGGGGCCATCGCTTCCTCGACCAAGGGCGACCGGATGGATCTGAACCTGCCGGAAAACCAGCTCACCTTCCTGCGTACGATCCGCGAAAAGGCCGACAAGCTCGTCGTGGTCATAACCGGCGGAAGCCCGTCGACCTGCGAAGAGGTGATCGAACTGGCCGATGCGGTGCTGTGGGTCTGGTATCCGGGCCAGGAAGGCGGAAATGCCGTGGCTGACGTTCTGTTTGGCGATGCCGTTCCTTCAGGACGCCTGCCGATCACCTTCCCGAAATCCCTGGATGATCTGCCTCCGTTCGAGGACTACGATATGGAAGGCCGGACCTATCGCTACATGACGAAGGAGCCGCTCTTCCCGTTCGGCTTTGGTCTCAGCTATACCCAGTTTAAATACAGCAACCTGCGGCTCAACACGCGGTCCGTCGAATCCGGCAAATCAGCGGTTATGGCGACCGTGACCATCGCCAACACCGGCTCCGTTGCGGCCGAAGAAGTGGCTCAGCTTTATCTGACGGTTGAAAATGCCCCGAAACCGGCTCCGCTCTATTCGCTGCGCGGCGTTAAGCGCGTGAAGCTGAATCCCGGCGAGCGCAAAACCGTACAGTTTGAAATTACGCCGGACATGATGTCCGTGGTGGACGCCGAAGGAAAGCAGGGTATGGTTGAGGGCCCGATCAAGGTGATCATCGGCGGATGCAGCCCGGCTGAGTGTGCTGTCGAACTCGGCGCTCCGCAGCCGGTGACTGCATCATTCATTGTTGAGTAGTCCGTATTGGTTTGGCGTCCGGGCAGACTGTGTCTGTCCGGACGCATTTAACTAAAAAAGAAAATGACCGCAAAAGTGGTCTTTTTCGACTTAGTGTCTTCGCGCGGTCATGAAGCCTGTGCGGACAAATTTAATCCGTGCGGTGGGTCACTTCCACCAGATGATAACCAAACTGCGTTTGAACCATCTGTACTTCGCCCACCGGCGCGCTGAAGACCACCTGATCAAATTCCGGAACCATCTGTCCGCGACCGAAGGTGCCGAGCGCTCCACCCTGTGCTCCGGAAGGGCACTTTGAATGCTTGCGGGCCAGCTCAGCGAAATCCGTTCCGTTTTCAATCTGTTTTTTAAGGTCGAGGCATTCCGCCTCTGTGGCCACCAAAATGTGACGCGCTGCTGCTTTGGACATATTGTTTCTCCTATGGTTGCTGTTCATTCTGTAAAGCGCTGGAGGATCTTGAAAAACATCCGATATGGCAAGATCCAGTTGTCAGTTAATCGAGGAACCGCGCGCGTTCCGCAGAGAGCAGGCCAAAAACAGAAACCTGTATAGGTGCGCTAATCGCAATACGGCTCAAATCCCCCCGATGGGTGACACGAAGCCGTTTTCGAGTTTCAATTTTATGGATTGTTTCGGGTTTTGAAATTAGGGCTTAGGATTTTCGCAATCGGAAAGATTGCGGGAATATATCGGCAATGTCTTGACTTTTCGCTCTTGTTGCGTTTCTATGTTTTCAAAAGGGCGCTCGACGGGTCGACCGCCCGGGTGAGTGGGTAGAAAAACGGGAGCATTTGCGTGAAATTACGAGATTACGGGGCATCCTCCTTATTCTTCCGAGGAATCCTCGCCTCCTTCCTGCTGTCTGCGGCTCCTTTACTTGGGGCCAACCATCCAGACACCTGGTGTGAGCGGGTGGATGCTGAATCCGCTTGGCGCTACGGTTCCGCCTTCGGTCCGGCGGCCGAGCTCTTGTCCGACCTGCCCACTACTCCCGATGCCCAATTCGACGACGCCTTCCGCTTGGTGCTTGAACGCGTCCTCGACGGGAATCCCCGCGCTCTCCAACTGTCCGCCGCACGCCAACTCCTTCTCGCTGCCGAGACCCGCCTAACCACATGGGACAACCGCGAAATTACCCCGCCATGGACCGACTTCTGGCTCTTCTTCGCCGACGACGATCCTCTCGCCAACTGGGCCCATCCCTGCCGCTACATCTTCGTCGCGCGCGATCTCTCGGCCATCGCTGTGCAGCGTTCCCGCACACCCCTTAATCTTCCCCTGGACACCCTGATCCCGTTCGTCGCTCCGCCAGCACTCTCGACAAAAAGCGACCTCCCTGCTCTCCCTCCGCCTGCCGCCCAACTCGAAGGCTCCGCCTCCAACTGCTACGCCGTGATCATTTCGGGCGGATGCTCCACCAACCAAAACGCCACCCGCTACTGGGCCGATGCCGCTGCCGTCTACAGCACTCTCACCCTCACCTACGACTATCCAAAAACCAACATCTTCACCTTCATCTCCGACGGCACCAACCCCGCCGTCGATGCCGTGGACCAACTCGAGTCCATCTATGTCGATTCCCCCACCGATCTCGACGGCGACGGCTCCCCCGACACCCTCGGCGAGGCCAGCGCCGCGAATGTCAGCAACACCTTCCTCCACCTCCAAACCCTCCTGCGCCCCACAGACCAGCTCTTGGTCTTCGTGACCGATCACGGCGGCCATACCGCCGGCGGTGCCGAACGCGATTCGGAACTGAACCTCTGGAACAGCGAAGTCCTGCGCGATGTCGAGCTCGAAGCCCTAACCGCCCCGCTCCTCTGCCCCGTTCTCTTTGCGCTGGAAGCATGCTACAGCGGCGGATTCACCGACAACCTCCAACAGCCCCAGCGTGCCGTCGCCACTGCCGCAGCCCACGACACTACCTCATCCAGCGGAGAGTCCTTCCCCTTCTACGACCAGTGGTGCCACGACTGGATTGCCGCCCTGCGCGGCTTCTATCCCGCCACCAATGCCCCTTGGGGAAACGCCGACCCCTGCCACGCCGATTTCAACGGCGACGGCCTCGTCTCTTTCCGCGAAGCCGCCCACTTCGCCAACTCCCGCGCTCCCGCCGGCGACAACCCCACCTACGCCGAGTCCCCTCCCTTTCTCGGCAGCCACCTCTTCCTCTTCCATCCCGCCAACCCCATCTCCAACCTCACCGACCACATCGAAATCTCCCCCTTCCGCATCCCCCCCGCCACCCACGTCCCCTTCGAATTCACCCTCTCCGCCCGCGACCCCCTCGGAAACGTCGCCACCAACTTTTCCGGCACCGTCTCTCTCGAAGCCGTCGCCGACATCGTCAATCCGGGTTTCAGCGCCGGCCGAGCGGATAGCAATTTTCCCTTCCTTCTGCGCTCCGACTACCGCACTGTCCGCACCCAGGTTATCTATCCCGCCTCCATGATGGGCGGTCCCCGCTCCCTTGATCAACTCTCTCTGCATATCGCTACTCCCCCCGACCAGACCCTCCACCACTTTACCCTCCGTCTCCGCCACTCCGACCTCGAAACCTATCCCGCCTATCCCGCCCCCGTCGTCTGGGAAACCGACTGGGATACCGTCTATCAGAACGACATCATCATCTCCTCCAACGGCTGGTTCACCCTCCCCTTCACTCAGGCCTTCGCCTACGACGGCGTCCACCAACTCATGGCCGACTTCAGCTTCAGCAACGACTTCTCTACCGAAAGCGCCGCCATCGCGATCTCCTACGATGACGTCACCACCTACCGCTCCATCTATGCCAATAAGAATGGCGAATTCGGCGACCCCTTGACGTGGTCCGAAACCAATCCTCCCCCCAGCCGGTCCTTCCTGTTCCCCTATATCCAGTTCGGCCCGATTCCCTACCAGCCCCAGGTTGCCCTCACCCCCACTCAACTGACCAACTTCACCCATGGCGTCTGGACCGGTGAGCTCACGCTCCTGAACGCCGCCGACAACGTTCGAATCCTGGCACAAACCACCAATACCTACTGGGACACCGAAACCTCCCGTTTCCCCATTCGCGACTACCTGTTCGATTTGGCCGCACCGCAATCTGATGGCAACGGCTCTTTCACCCTGAGCTGGGGCAGCGGCAGTGGGTATACCTACCGCGTCCTGCGCTCCACCCATCTCCCGGACGGATTCACTCCGCTCGCCACTCAACTCCCGGCCACGCCCCCGCTCAACACCTATACTATTGCCCCTGACTCCGCCGACTCCGCTTTCTTCCGCATCGAAGAAGAACCTTCCCGATGATTGCGCCTTCTGCCTCACCGCTCCGCCTTCTCCGGGTTCTTCGGCGCATCGCGCCTGAACGACGCCCTCAGATGGTCGTCTTCGGGAGCGCCTGAGAATGACGTTTTAGCGAAACACATAGGCCCCGAGTCCTGTGTCGACGACCCGGGAGGGCGTGGGGAAGAAGTCCTTTTAAAATGGGTTGCCCCGATGGCGGGGTATGAGTAGTATGTTCACCTACTTGGAATCTGTTTAATCGGCTGATATCGCCTGAACGTGCAGGTTCCTGAAGGGGGTTGTATTTAGAAAGAGGGGTACATTATGTTTATGAGGAGAAGAATCGCATCTGTCCTGTCTGTCGTGGGTCTTTTGGCCGTGATTGTTCCTTCCGTATGTTCTGCGCAGAGTGGGCGCCGATGGGAGGACCAGACTGTTTTCCGCGTGAATAAAGAGGATCCGCACGCCACGAAGATGCCGTTTCCGACGGCGGAGGGCGCATTGACCAAGGATCGTATGGAGAGTCCGTGGTGCATTCTGTTGAATGGGGAATGGAAATTTCATTGGGCACCGACGATTGAAGAGCACGAAAAGGCCGCGAAGGATTTTTTCAGCACCAGCTTTAACGATGCTTCCTGGGACACCATTCCGGTCCCGTCCAATGTTGAACTTGAGGGCTACGGAACGCCGATTTATTCCAACATGCCGTATCCGTTTGTGAAAAATCCGCCGAGTGTGACGGATGAGCCGCCGGCCGATTGGACCCACTATGAAGAGCGCTCTCCGGTTTCGGCCTATCGTCGAACATTTACGATCGATGCTTCCTGGACGAATCGGCAGACCTTTGTGGTCTTTAACGGCGTTGAGTCCGCGTTTACGCTTTACGTGAACGGTCAGGAAGTCGGTTATTCGCAGGACAGCCGCACGCCGGCAGAGTTCAACATTTCCAAATTCCTCAAACCCGGCGAAAATCTGATGGCGGTTGAAGTGATGCGCTGGAGCGACGGTTCTTATCTTGAGGATCAGGATTTCTGGCGGCTTTCGGGTATTTTCCGCGATGTATATCTGTGGTCCGGAGATCAGATTGATCTGCGCGATATCGACATTATGGCCTCGCTCGACGAAACGTACACCAAGGGGGTGCTCGAGCTGAAGCCCAAGGTCTATAACTACGGTACGGAAACAAAGAAATATACCATCGACACTCAACTGCTGGACTCCGCCGGTAAAGTGATCCTGACGAATACGAAGGATGCAAATGTATTCGGCGGGGCCTCGCACGTGCCTGCATTAAAAAAGGAAGATTTGGCGATTAAACCCTGGTCGGCCGAAACGCCTAACCTTTACAAACTGCACATTGTGCTGAAAAACGAAGGTGGAGAAGAACTCGCGCACTATGCGTTTGATGTCGGTTTCCGCACGGTCGAAATCAAAGGCGGAAATCTGTTGGTCAACGGTCAGCCGATTCTGATTAAAGGGGTAAATCGGCACGACCACGACAATATTACCGGCCACTACATTCCGGAATCAACAATGCGCGCTGAGCTGGATCTGATGAAGCGCCTCAACATTAATGCCATCCGCACGTCGCACTACCCGAACGATCCGCGTTTCCTCGAACTCGCGAATGAATACGGGTTTTATGTCATCAGCGAAGCGAACATTGAAACGCACGGTTTTGATAATAATCCCGGGAATCTGCTGGCAAAAGATCCGTCTTGGCGTCCGGCGCTGCAGGATCGCGTATCGAACATGGTTGAAACCTTTAAGAACCAGCCGTGTGTGTTGATCTGGTCCCTAGGGAATGAAGCCGGAACCGGCGCGAACCTCCAGAGTTTGGCCTTTTGGGTGAAGAGCCGTGATGCTTCCCGTCTGGTTCATTATGAAGGTGCCGGATCTGAAGGATACAGCTACGTTGATTTTGAATCTCCCATGTATTACGGCATCAACGGACTTGATGGCTGGTGCCGCACAATGGAGCTTAAAAAGGACGATGAGCAGAAGCCGATGATTCAGTGTGAGTATAACCACACCATGGGCAACTCTTCCGGCGGGTTGGCCGAATATTGGGAACTGTTCCGCAAGGAGCGCCTCCTTCAGGGCGGCTTTATCTGGGACTGGCGCGATCAGGGTCTCCTCCAGACCGTTCCGGCGAACGCGAAGGCCGCGGTTGCTCAGAACGATAAAGAGCGCTTTGTCGCCGAAGACGGTTCGCTGAAATATTTCGCCTACGGCGGCGATTTCGGGGACAAGCCGAACGATAATAACTTCTGCATGAACGGGGTGGTTGGTTCCGATCTGGTGCCGAATCCTCACGCCTTTGAAGTGGCCTATCAATACCGCTCCATTCTGACCAGCGGGCTCGACGTAAGCAATGCGCAGCCGGTCTTGGCGGTCTACAACGAAAACTTCTTTGTGCCGCTCAAAAAACAGCCGATGAAATGGACGCTGCTGGGGAACGGTAAAAAACTGACCGCCGGGGAAATCATCATCGACGAACTGGCCCCGCAGACCACCAACAACATTGTTATTGAGCTTCCCGACTTTAAGAAGGATCCGAACGTGGAATATTTCATCAACGTGGAATATCCGCAGACGGAAAAGAAAATCTGGGCGGATGCCGGATTTGTCGTTGCACGCGATCAGATTGCTCTGCAATGGACAGCCCCGAAGGCGAAGCCTTATGTACCCGAACGTTCCGGAGTGATGGCTCCGCGCAATGCCGGGGGGAAATATCTCTTTTCCGGCAACGGGTTTACTGCAGAAATCGACGAAAAAACCGGGCAGCTCGTTTCATATAACCGGGGCCGCGTTGAATATCTGAAAGCACCGCTCCGGCTCAACTTCTGGCGGGCTTCCACCGACAATGACAAGGGGAGCAGTGGCCGTCCTCCGTTGAGTCAACTCTGCGCTGTCTGGCGGGATGCCGGAGATAAGGCCGAGGTGGTTGATGTTGCCGAAGAAAAGGGCGATGGATTCTATGATTTGAAGCTCAAGCTCTCGCTTTTGGATGGGAAATCTTTTGCCTATGTGACCTACAGATTCTATGGCGATGGAACCTTAGGGGTGAAACTCCATCTGGATTTCGGCGCCGGAAGCAACCTTCCGACGATTCCGCGCATCGGCTTCCAGTGTTCAATTGCTCCGGAGCTGAACACATGGCAGTGGTATGGGCGCGGCCCGGTTGAAAACTATGTTGACCGCAAGGACAATGCTTTTGTCGGAATCTGGGAAATGCCGGTGGCGCAGGCGTGGCATCCCTACTCTGAGCCGCAGGAAACCGGTAACCGCACCGGCATCCGTGAGTCCAAATTTATGGTCGGCGGGCATGGTCTGTTGTTCCGCTCGGCAGATGGACAACCGCTGGAAATGGCGGCCTATCCCTTCCTTCAGTCCGATTTGGAAGGCAAGGCGCATCCCACCGATATTCCGCAGCGCAACCTGACTACGGTACAGATCGCGCATCGTCAGATGGGACTCGGCGGAGAAAATTCCTGGGGCGCGAAGCCGCTGGAAAAATATATGCTGCCGGCGACTGGAACCTATGAATACAGCTTTATTATCCAGGCATTCTGATCCCATTGCATAACGGAGGTAAAAAAGCCGCCCGTGGTTTAAAACCCACCGGCGGCTTTTTCTTTCTGTCAGACGGGGCCGAAAACAATGCGAACGGCTTTTTCTCCAGAGCCGGAACACAATGTTGCGGTTGTTTCAAATGAGGAGAGGGCGGATGAGATTCTTCAATTCAGGGCGGATGGCACTGTTTGTGCTCCAACTGGCAACAAAAATGGTGGAGTTGGTGTATGAAAAGGATTTTGTTAATTAAGCCCAGTCGGAACATGTTTGACGCCCTTAAAATGGGCTTCCGTTCAGTTGATAGCTCCTGCGATGTACTATATGCAGCAACCGCTGAGGAGGCGCTGTCGATTAATGCTGAACATCGATGCGATCTGGTAGCAACCTCCAATGAGCTTGACGGCGAAATGAGCGGTCTGGAGCTCCTTGCGGAGTTAAAAGCGACTTCTCCGGAAACGATCCGTTTTTTCATAATCGATGAATCGGAAGAGAAGTCAATGCGGGGGGGATTGGTTGACGTTCCCCAACAGGTTTTGACTTACCCTGTGAATCTCAAAAATTTTGTACAACAGGCGGAGCGCGCGTTTGCACTGAGATCGGTTATTCGTAATCCCCAAATCCTTAAACTGTTAGGGAGAGCAGATTCTTTGCCTCCTCTTCCGCGCGTATTTCATCGCATTTCTGAGAAAATGAATGATCCCAATGCGTCGCTTTACGATATAGCGGCAATTGTTGAAGAGGATATTGTGCTGAGTTCCAAGGTGCTTAAACTGGCGAATTCTTCCTTGTTTAATCTGCGGATGCCGGTTGGGACGGTGAGCCAGGCGGTATCTTTTTTAGGAAGCCGAACGGTTGGTAGTCTTGTTTTCAGCCAAGGCCTGGGGGAAACATTCAGCGGCGGCCATGAGATGAATTATTTTCTGGAGGAATTGAACCGTCATAGTCTGGAGTGTGCTACGATGCTGACGCATATTCTGACGAGTTGGAATTCGGATCAAAAGCTGATTGATAAGGCCTTTTTCTGCGGAATTGCGCATGATCTCGGCAAGCTGGTGCTCGCCAAGTATGCGCCGCAGGAATGGCTCCAAATCATGCAGGCCATTGAGGCCGGAGATCGGACAGATGTTGAAATAGAACGCGAAGTGGTTGGAATTACTCATGCGGAAATTGCTGCTTATTTGTTGGCGGTCTGGGGATTCCCGAATGATCAGGTAATTGCTGTGGCGTTTCATCATAACCCCGCGAAAATTCGTTCCCGTGACCCGGGGATTCTCTGTGCGTTGCATCTTGCGGAAAACCTGCTGAGTACCCATCTGCATGGTTCGGATTTGGATTGGAACTATTTGGAAGACTGCCGCATTTCCCACGAAGATGTAGATATGCTTTCCGCTATGGTCATGGCGGCGGCAATGGGGGAAGCCGTTTAAGCGACAACTCCAAAACCAGAAAATGTATTCAGGCGATGAAGTATTGCTGCACGTCGTCGGGTGAGAGCGGCTCTACAAAAAGTTCTCGGGATCCGTCCGCACCGCTGATGCGTGCACGGACGGTGCCTGGTTTGCCTTTCTTGGCATAGCGGGCGCTGATGGCGCAGGCAAGCTGGAGCGCCTCTTCGTCGATGTCCGCCGGGGCAATGGTCAGCGGTCCGGGTTGATCGGGGCAGACGATGCGCAGATCTTCCGGGCGGGCTTTGTCCCTCAGGAGTTCATTATCCGCTTTGCACGAGCCGACAATGATTTTTATGCGGTCGCTCAGACGCATGTGGCGGCCGATGGGGAGGAGCCATACGTTGGTGCGGTCGGCATCCGGCCCTTCGTGATCGAGCAGATCCCTGAGTTTTTTACCGAAGCGCTCCTCGGTGAGCAGGCAGCCGCCGGCGGGCGCGGGATAATCTTTCAGCTTAAAGTGTTCGGCGAGCTGAATCTGTGGAGTGCGGTTTCGCCCGGAAAATCTCGGAAGCTTTTCAACGTCGAGCCATCCTTCACGGATCGGTTTGGTGGGCGGCAGCAGGGGGCCGGAGAGCGGGCGCACCAGTAGATCTTCATATTTCGAGCAGCGCGCCACCACGCCTAAGCTCTGCTTGTTCTGCGACATGGGCCGCTGGGCCAGCACCTCGCCGGTGGCAATAAAGTCAAAGCCCAGCTTTTCCATTAGTTCACCGGCGCGTGTAATCATTACAGCGTGGCAGTCGATACACGGATTCATTGCGCCGCCGAGTCCGTGTGCGGGGCGCTGCACCTGTTCGAGAATGTCTTCAGTGAAGTCGATCATGTGCTGTTTAATGCCGAGCGCCCTCGCGGCGGCGGTGGCCTTTTCAGGACCGAAAAACGGGCTGCTGAAGGTGATGCCTTCAACGTGAATGCCTTGCTCGCGCAGAACGCAGACCGCCAGTTGGCTGTCGAGTCCGCCGGAGAGAAGAGAGAGTGCTTTAATTTGTTTTTTCATGAGTAGGCCTGAGTCAGGTGATGTTAGTCAGCTTTCGCTTTGAGCGCGTTGCTTTTCCAGAGGATCACACCTGCGCCGATAAACATCAGCACGGAATAAAATTGTCCCTTGCTGACGGCTCCGAAGAAAAAATCGCCGTTATCGGGTTCGCGAAAGCATTCCATAGCGATGCGCGCGAGGGCATAGAGCACCAGGTAGCACGCGCTCAATGCGCCGGGGCGTTTCCCTACTGCGGTCCGCCGGAGAAGGAGCATAATGCCGAAAACCAGAAATCCTTCGCCGAACGCCTGATAAAGCTGCGACGGATGGCGCGGCTGAAGGAGACCGCTGTCGATATAATACTGAATCTGCTCCTTTGTATATTCACCGTATTTAAGGCCCAGTTCTTCAGGAAAATACATCGCCCACTTTACATCGCTGATGCGCCCCCACAGCTCGCCGTTGATAAAGTTGGCCAGCCGTCCGAAGCCGATGCCCAACGACGCTACGCAGGCCAAATTGTCGCCCAGATTCCACATGGAGTGTTTGTGTTTGAGCGCATACCAGATGATAAACAGTGCCACGCCGATAAAGCCGCCGTGGCTGGCCATTCCACCGTCCCAGACCCTGAAAATGATCAGCGGATTTTTCAGGAATGCGGAGAGATCGTAGAACAACATATAGCCCAGCCGTCCGCCGACAAAAACCCCGAAAAAGCCTAGCAGCACGATAAAATTACCGACCTCTTCCTCCGCGATTTCAAATTCGCCCCGTTTGGACCAGCGCCGCAGCAGAACGATGCCGCAGACAAAGGCCAGCAGATAAGATAGACCGTACCAGCGAATCGCCAGCGGCCCCGGAAGATCCAGGATGATCGGGTTAATATGGTGAATGTAATGCGTCATGCGGCGGGACTATCAGGAATGACGCGCGTGGAATCAAAACCAAACTTTCGTTTATTGGGGCTGCGCCGCTGTGTTTGCTCAACCGGGACGCAGAAAACGGCTTAAAAAATGACCTTCTTCATAAAAATCTGCGCAGGAGCTTATTTGGCGATGAGTTTGAGGAATTCGTTGCGGTCGCCGGGATTTTACGGGATTGCCGCTTGACGGAGCGGGGGAGGGAGGCGTAGTTTTTGCGTTCTGTTGAAAGTTTGGCTCTGGATGAAGAGTGGGCATTGCCCGCTCTTTTGTTCTCTTGGGCCTGTTTTTTGATTTTTTGGTGTGCGAAGGAGGGCTTATGAATCCTGCAGAGTTGAAAGCCGTTGTTGAATATATGGAAAACGAACGGGGTGTAGAACGCGAGGTGATTATCCGCGCGATCGAAATGGCCCTGCAGAGTGTCGCGGAAAAGAATGGAACCGAAGACGAATCGCTCCGTATTGCCATCGACCGCAAAACATTTGAGCGCAAGGCATATCGCATGCTGTCCGATGGTTCAGAGATTGAGACGATGCCTCCACGCATGGGCCGTATTGCTGCACAGACCGCGAAACAGGTGATTATGCAGAAGATCCGCAATGCGGAAAAAGAGATTGTTTTTACAGAATACAAGGATCGTATTGGCGAAATTGTGATCGGGACGGTTTCCCGCTTTGACCGCAGCGATGTGGTGGTAGAACTGGAGCATGGTGATGCCATAATGCCTTCAAAGGAGCGCGTTCCGACGGAAGAGTATGAAGTCGGCGAGCGCATTCGTGCGTTGATCCTGAATGTTCGTGAGCGCGAGCGCGGTCCTGAGATTATCCTTTCGCGCAGCCACCCCGATTTTGTACGTCGGCTGTTCGAGCTGGAAGTTTCAGAAATTACCGACGGCACGATGGAGATTAAAGGCATTGCCCGCGAGGCGGGGTACCGCAGCAAGGTTGCGGTGCTTTCGCATGATGAACGCGTGGATCCGGTCGGTGCCTGTGTGGGCATGCGCGGCATGCGGGTGAAGAATATTGTGCGTGAACTCTCCGGCGAAAAGATTGATATTGTGCGCTGGAGCGACGACATCCACACGCTGATTACCAATGCGCTGGCCCCTGCGCGTCTGAAAGAGGTGGATGCCGATGAAGAGACGCGTACGGTGAAGGTGATTGTTGATCCGACCCAGCTCTCGCTGGCGATCGGCAAGCGCGGGCAGAATGCGCGTTTGACCTCAAAGCTGACGGGCTGGCGCGTGGACATCCAGAAGGATGAAGAAAGTATGGACTTTGAGGAGCGCGTGGCGGTTGCCGTCACGAAGCTTGCATCCATTGAGGGCATCGGCATGGAATATGCCGAGAAGCTGGTATTTTCCGGCTTCTTAACGCTCGAAGGGATTCTGGCGGCCGATATGAACGACCTGAAGTCCATCGACGAAGAGATGACTACCGAACAGGCCAAGGCCATTTGGTATGCGGCGGAGGCGGCCTACATTAAAGAAAATGGTGAGATTACGGAATGATGAACATAAAAGAGACAGCCAAGGATGTAGGAGTCTCCCCGGAGGAGTTGCTGGAGATCTTACAGGACATCGATATTGAAGTCGACGGTCTGGATGCGACGCTGACCCAAGAGCAGGTTGCCGCTGTGTGCGACGAGCTGGGCTATGCCTCGATTGAGGAGGCACGCGAAGATAATGTGTCGAAAGAAGCACCTAAGAAAGAGGCCGAAGCGGCCCCGGCGGCTGAAGAAAAGGTCGCCGCTCCCGTAGTAAAAGAGGTGCCGTCAGCGGTCTCGGCTGCTGTTGAGGAGGCTTCTGATTCTGAATCCAATGTGATTGAGCTGAAAAAGCCCAAAGTGATTGTGAAGGATTTTGCCGAGCGCATGGGCATGAAGCCGAATATGGTGATTGCCGAGCTGATGCGCATGAACGTGTTTGCATCGATTAATGCCGAAATCGACCTGAAGATCGCTAAGCAGATCGGTGAAAAGCACGGCTTTATTGTGTGCAAGGAAGAGAAGAAGAAAGCGCCGGCACCGCCGCCGAAAACGGCGAAAGAGGTGCAGCAGCGTAAAAAGGATGAGCTGGAAGATGCGCCCGATGCATTGCTGCCGCGTCCCCCGGTGGTCACCTTTATGGGCCATGTAGACCACGGCAAGACGTCCTTGCTCGACAAAATCCGCAACACCCGCGTGGTAACCGGCGAGTCGGGCGGAATTACCCAGCATATCGGGGCGTATACCGTTGAGCTCGACGACAACAAGATTACTTTCCTCGATACACCCGGCCACGCCGCTTTCACCGCGATGCGCGCCCGTGGAGCGAACCTGACCGATATTGTGGTGCTCGTGGTGGCCGCCGACGACGGCGTGATGCCCCAGACGATTGAGGCCATCAAGCATGCTCAGGCCGCCGGCGTCTGCGTTATTGTTGCAATGAATAAGATGGACCTGCGATCGGCCAATCCGGACCGCCTGAAGCAGCAGCTTCAGGAAAATGATATTATGGTGGAAGATTGGGGCGGCTCGATCGGTTGTTGCCCGGTGAGTGCTCAAACGGGCGAGGGGATTAACGCGCTGCTCGAACGTATTATTCTGGAGTCGGAAATGCTCGAGCTCAGAGCCAACCCGAACCGTCCGGCCACCGGCTTTGTCGTGGAGGCTCAGATGGAGCCCGGAATGGGACCGACCGCCAGTGTGCTCGTGAAGAGCGGAACGCTGAAGGTGGGCGATAGTGTGATCTGCGGAAAATATTGGGGCCGTATTAAGGCACTGATCAGCGATCAGGGCAAAAAGATCCGCTCTGCAGGTCCTTCAACTGCCGTGAAGATTCTCGGCTTGACCAATGTTCCCGGAGCCGGCGACGAGTTTCAGGTGATGTCGTCCGACCGCGAGGCCAAGGCGCTTTCGGAAGAACTGCAGCAGGAAATGCGGATGCAGGAACTCGGCGGCGGAGCCGGGGCGGCACCGAAGAAAATGTCGCTCGACGATTTGTTCGGAGCAGCAGCTGCTGCCGATGAAAAGAAAGAGCTTAAGCTGATCATCAAGGCCGACGTTCAGGGGTCGGTTGAAGCGATTGCCCATTCGCTGGCAGGGATTAAGAGCGATAAGGTGGAGATCAATATTCTCTCCAGCGATGTCGGTAATGTTACCGTGAATGACGTTATGCTGGCCAGTGCTTCGGACGCGATTATTCTGGGCTTCCATACCGGCAAGGAAAACGGAACGAATGCCGCTGCGAAACGAGAAGGGGTTGAGATTCGCCTCTACAGCATTATTTATGAACTGATCGAAGATGTTGAGAATGCCATGAAGGGTCTTCTCGATATGGAACTGCGCGAGCAGGTGATTGGTGAAGCGGAAATTCGCGAAGTGTTTGAGCTCAGCAAGAAGAGCAAGATTGCCGGCTGTATGGTCATGAGCGGGCGGGTTACCGCCAAGGCCAGTATCCGCATCAAGCGCGGCCGCGAAGTTCTCTTCAGTGGTCTGATTGGATCCCTAAAGCGTTTCCAAAATGATGCTGCGGAGGTTCGTCAAGGTCAGGAATGCGGGATTCGTCCAGAAAACTTTACCAACTTTGATGTGGGCGACACCATTGAAGCCTATACGGTTGAAAAGGTTACGCAGAGTTTATAGTACATTGCATTCCGGTGCCGCCGGTAAACCGCCCCTCGACGGGCGGTTTTTTTGCAGGGTAGTTTGTTCGGTGCCACTCCGGGAGGTTATTTGCTGCCGAACAGGCGCGTAAGGACGGACTCAAATTCGGCACGAGAAAACGGTTTGCTCAACATTTCCGTCACGCCGAAGGAGAGAAGAACTTTCCGATCTTCTTCCCCGATCCTGCCGCTCATCACGATGATCGGTCTTTCATACGGCAGCGCCCGGGCCTGGGCCGTTGCTTCGGCTCCGGTCAGTTTAGGCATGTTGAGATCCATGATGACGGCATCAAAAGCCTCCGGGGATTCGCGCAGGGCTTCTATCGCCTTGAGGCCGTCCTCTTTGACGGTCGCCTTATGTCCCATATTTTCAATCAGGCGCCGAACAACCTGCGCCACGCTGGGGTCATCTTCTGCCAATAGAAAATGGAGATTCTGAGGTGGAGCAGAAGAGGGCTGTGGTTTATCGGTGTCTTTTTCAGCCGCCGTTTCATCGGCCGTGAGCTCGCTGTAGATCGGGAAGTCGAGATGAAACGCGGTTCCCTCATTCGGTACAGAATGGACATCGATCCGACCTCCAAACTCGGTAACCAGATGCCAAATCGTTGCGAGCCCTAAGCCGGTTCCTTTCCCGGCGGCTTTTGTGGTGAAAAACGGCTCAAACATACGCTCTCTGACTTCCAGAGGAATGCCGCATCCATTGTCGCTCACGGTTAACCTTGCCCACGTCTTGACATGATCCCGAAGCCCTGAATCCGGTCCGTCAGATTTTGATGGATAAGTCGTTATGGATATATTGATCTGCGCGTTCCAGTTGGCGGAAGAAGGTGTTTTTTCAAGTTTTTCTTCAAGGGAGTCCCGAGCATTCAGCAGAAGGTTGAGAACGATTTGCTGAAGATCGCTGCGCGGCAGGATCAACAGAGGAAGGTCGCCATGGATTGAGCTTTTGATCGTGATTCGGCGATCAAAAGTATGCTGTACCAGCGCAATATTGGTGTCTACAACCTCAGACAGATCAACCGGCCCCGGCTTTTGATCCGTCCGACGTCCAAATGCTAAAAGCTTCCGGGTGAGTTCGCCGGCTCGCCGCCCGGCATCGATAATCAACTCCAGATCGTTTCGCAAGGTTGATTTTTCATCGCACTGTCCGAGCAGGATTTCGGCGTTGAGGGTGATCGGGGTAATCAGATTATTGAACTCGTGTGCAATACCGCCGACCAGCTCTCCTATGGCCCGCAGGCGTCGGCTTTGCGAGAGTTCTTGTTCCTTGAGTCTCTGTTCGGTAATGTCTTTAGAGAGAAAACAACAGCGGGGCGATTGCTCTGGAAGAAGTAATGGAACGACGGATGAATAATATTTGTGAGAAGGGTCTGATTCGTATTCAAACTGAAGAGTCTCTCTGCTGCGGATGGCATGATCAAACTGTTCACACCAAAAGCGGGTTAATTCCGTCGGCAGTCCGATCTCGGTAATGGGGGTTCCTGGATCAGGAGAGGTTTCGGCATTAAACTGGCGAACCGTCTCCGGGTTGACAGAAAGTATGCACCAGTTGTTCCCCTGATATTCTAAAACGCTCAATCCGACCGGCAGGTTTTCAAAGAGACCTCGGAGTAGAAGCTCCGACTGTTTCAGTGCCGCAGAAGCGGTGCGGGATGCGGTGACATCCTGTACCGTGCCGAAGGTTCCGTTCTGCACGCCTGAAGCATCAAGCATTGGGTGTCCAAGCACGTTGAGGATCTTGCGCTGACCTGAAAGGGTATTGATCATAATATCAAACTCATAAGGGCTCGCGCCGCCGTCCAGTGCCAACGCCTTTCTCCAGCGTTCCTGGTCGGACG
This sequence comes from Pontiellaceae bacterium, assembly GCA_016937035.1. The sequence continues at coordinate 17,741 of JAFGWS010000103.1, read as the reverse complement.
GAACGGCAAGCGCCAGCATCTGTTCGGGGTCTGGAACGCCGCCGTCCGGATTGAATCCAAAAATATGAAAGGCCTCTTCCGACCAGACCGCCGGAGTCTCCAGAGAAGCCGGATATTGGAAATGCCCGAGATGGGCAAAATGCTGTGCTTCGGCAAGAATCTCCCGGCTGATCCGAAGTTCCTCCGCTTGTGCGGTAATGCGGCTCCGCAACCGATGCTGGCGCCGGAGTAAAATCAACGTCACGATCAGTGCAACGGCAAGAACGGCTGCGGACGGCGCGAGAATTTCACCTAGGCTGAGTCCCTTTGCTTCGTAGCGACCAAACCATCGGGAATAAATTTCGACCGTATCTCCTGTGGTCGAGAGGTAGGCCAGTGCCTCGTTAACCTGTTGCAGCAACTCGGTGTTATCTATGCGCGTAGCAATGCTGTACGTAATCTTAAAATCCGACATGACCAAGCCCAGCGGCCGGACATTCTTGACTTTGCTGTGATGCGCCTGGGTGAGCCCCGTGAGGCGGGTTAGCAGTACGGCGTCCACCTCTCCTTTCGAAAGGGCGAGAATCGCCTCTGTGCTCGTGGAAAGCTGAAGGTTCGACGGGTCAAAACCGCGTGCGAGCAAATATTCCTGTCCCCCTTGCGCAACCGCCACGCGGCCCCCCGTTTTTCGCAAATCATCGATGGAAGCGAAACGCGTATCGTTTTTTCGAACAAAGACATCCCCCATGTTGACCAGAATCGGCTGAGAAAAAGCGACTATGGGTGAGCCCTCTGCCAAAGGTGCATGAAACTGAAAAATATCAAACTCTTCAGATTTTAAATTGGAAATATCCTCCTTGGCCGGCACCTGTGTCCGTTCAAGGCGGACATTCATCACCTCTGCCACGGCATCCAGCATATCGACCCCGTAGCCGGTGAGCTTGCCGGAGTCATCCAGGTAACTGTAGGGATAATTATCGGTCGCGGCGCTGACGCGCAGTACACGCATTGTATTCGGTGAATCTGCTGCAGAAGCAATAGGCGCAATAAAAATCAAAACCGCCGCTGCAACGCTGAACATCGGCAAATGGCCGCAGAAGCCGTTGCCCCTACACCGCATTATTCTGCTCTGAAGTAATCCCATAGTGCAGAAAATAGGCTGAGCGGCTACTATTGTCAAGATTCCTCCCAATAAGCAAAACCCTCCATCTGCTATCCGCCGATTGAACCGTTCACTTCATTCCCTGTTTCCTGCGGAAATCATCTGTGCTTCGCTTCGGCTGCGAACAAAAACTCTATGTACAGAGGTAATGAGATAAACTTCCCGTAAAATTATGCGCTACAGGGTTGAAAACGGATGAAGGCGAGTGCTTCGTCGGCCGTTTTTTGCGCTTGGCGTGTTTGAAATTGTATAAAAAATGTTCGTATTTGGTGCTTTAATAGTTTCATGACGCCTGATATAACGATGTACTAAATGGAAAAAAGGGCACCGTTGTGTCTTCTGTTGATGCTGGAAAAGGTGCTTGAGGGATTTCTGAACTGGCCTATGTGTGAACAGCTGGGTTGGAAAAAGTAAATGGTAAGGTAGAGGTAAAGTTAAATCCAAATTGAGGAGGAACAGATGCGAATATATGAAGCATTGAGAACAACGAAATCGTCGTTGTTTACTGAGTTTTTCCATGAACGATCATGGAAAAAGAGGGGAGGGCTAAGAAATCTGATCTGTTTTCTTGCCGTCTTGATGTTTGCCGGGGCGGCGTCGGCCGCTGTGATCACTCCCGTTAATGTTGTTACGAAGAAATTCAGCGGCGGCAACGTGGATAAGGGATTGTATACGATCAGTGATGCAATTAAAAATACGAATATAGTAGCAGGTGTGGAAGGCGCTCCCGCTACCACGAATATCTTTGATTCGTATCAGTATACCATCAAGGATTTGTCGCTTGCTGCAAATGAGAATGTACTGGTATTCAGTGCATACTTAGATACCAATAACAGTTGGATGACGAATGCAACGTACGCTGGCGTTCCCGCAGATGGGTTTATTGGTAATACCTACGGCCAAAACCGCATGGCTACATGGTATTGGAAAAGTCCGAGTACGGCCGCCAATCAGCAGCTTGTTATCGAGAATAAGACTAAACATACTGAGTTAGAATACGGGTTCGTGGGCCTTTCCGGCGTTGCACTGGATCTGGACATTGAACCGAGCATGACGCCTGGGCGGACAGACAGCCAAGCGTATAACGATATTTACATCACGACGAACAATATGCACGTGATTTCTTTCTTTTCGTGTAACCAGGATAGACAACTGGTACCTCCGGAGAAAATGGTATCACTGGGTCAAAAAATAAGTGATAGCGGTGGTGCCACTCTTGCCGGAGGGGCCAAATGGTTCTCCGAAGGTGACACAAACACCGCCCAACGCATTACATGGACCGGAGGCAATAACGGCAATTATTCTGTCCATGCAATTGCTTTCCCGTCCATAAAAAGCGTTGAGGCTCCTTATTACCTGCCGGAAATTAAATATACAAATCTGGTTCCGGCCAAGGATGCAACGGGAGTGAAAAATCCTGTCAAACTCAGCACGGATGTGGTTCTTACTACAACGGAACTTATTTCAGCAGACTTGTATTTGGGTGATATGGTCACTCCGATTGCATCAACGACCAATTTCGGACCATACGTTTCTTCAGGAACCACGGTGACGGTCAGTGCGGTCAATGGCGAAAAGTTTCTTGCGAAGGAAGTGAAAAATGCCCGTATCATCATTAATACGACCGAAACGGGTCTGCAGACCAATAACTGGAAGTTTACAATGGGGGATGCTGTTGCGTATACCCTGTCTCCCGCAAAAGACGCTTATGCTAACAGTTTTAACCCGGAAGTTTCTGCGACGGTTGTCGATGTCGTCGACACGGTATATGAACTTGAACTTTATGTTGACGGTGAGCTGAGGGCAATCGAAGGGCCGGGCGCGAACGGGACGTCGGTCGTGAGTTATACTGCCGGACCGTATGAACCAGGGCAGAAGGTTGATTGCGAAGTCATTGTTTACAATACTGATTCGGAATTTTATACCAACAGTTGGTCCTTTACGGTGGGCGGCGGTACGAATACCGTAACCGCTTGGCCTGCAGACGGCGCTCCTGAGCTGGGCACCTATGATATTGCTCAACTTGTTGCTCCTTCTACAGTAGAGGAGACTCTTGGGTATCACACGAATGTAAATGATCGTCACGCTTGGACGTTTATTTCCAGCTATGATCGTCCTGCACAAGGGCAGACCTTTACCACGCCGACTGTTCCGGGCGAAGGCACCGGCTTTGACGTGGATTCCATCTGGATTAAAACCGCCGGGTATCTTGATGGCGATAATTTCGCTTGGAATGTTGGGGACGAGATGACCCTCCGTATTACGGACCCGTCGAAGACCAACACGACCGGCTTTGTGGTGAGTACACACAACATAGAGATTGTCAATTCGGCGACGAAGGATTCAGGAGAATGGGTCCAACTTCGTCTTCCTGAAAAGGTTACGCTGCGACCCGGCAAACAATACGGCTTTGACGTAGCGGTTGTTGGCCAAGGTTCCTATTTTAATACGGACACCGTAGGGACGGATGAGTATCCCGCAGGAACCGCGTATTCAAGCGGGGTAAACGGTATCGGAGATAATTCGATGATGCTGCCTCCAGAGGGCGGAGACCGTTCATTTATTGTTGAATTGAACGCATCCGACGAACTGTTTTTGGTTACTTCTGTGACTCCGGCTCCGGAGAGTGACGGCGTAAAAAACCCGGTAGTGATTGATGTCGAGTTTGTTGAATTAAAAGGTCTCTATGATGTAAGCTCAGAGATTCTTTTGGATGGCAATAACGAATATCAGACGTTGCTGGGGACAAGTCCTGAGTATACTCTCCGAATAGAGCCCGAAGATTTGCGCCCAAGCACTACACATACAGCGGAGTATTTCCTTGTAAGTGGAGCGCCCTCAGGGATGCTCACCAACTCGTTTGTCTTCACGATGGGAGAAGGGTTCTCCTTCGACCATGAAGTTCCGAGAAATAAATCGACAACGACCTCTAATGTGGTTCCTCTGTCGGTTGCGGTTGTTAATATCGCTGAATCGGGAGTTTCCGCTGCGAAACTGTTGCTCGATGGGAATGAACTTCAGGCGTCGATTAACCCAGTCACTGGAACCGAGACGACGATAGTTAGTGCGGTTACCGGAACGCTGGCCGAAGGTCATTATAAGGTAGACCTGATTGTTACTGGTGCTTTCGAGGATCTTGTAAAGACCAATTCCTGGGAGTTCTATGTAAAAATGCCCACCGAAGACACAAGCTGGAATATTAATTTTGCCGGTCCAGTTGGCGGCACGTTGCGTGCTGTTAATGACGGGACAATTGCAGTTGCTGCTCCTTCCGGTTGGAATGCTTGGAATAATCTTCGTGGAACAGAATTCGGAACGTCGGAATCTACGAATAACTTCTATAACATCCAGGATACCAGTCGTAGCGATGATAATATCATCGGACTCGAAACGCACGGTATCTATTGGTGGGGAGATGTGAATTTGGGCCAGTACGGCGGCGTTCAGATGACCGTCGATATGTTCGAGGGCTGGGTCGGTGGATCGAATAACGGTAATGATCCAAAGTTCGATGCCTACTCCACGATTACCGGGCTGAACACCTCGGCTTCTTATGATATCATCATCTACTCGACGTGGACGTGGCAGGAAAATGCCACGAGGTTTGATATTATCGAAGGCTACCCGCTTGATGGTGATACGTCAAAGACGCTTGTTTCTGAGAGAGATACAGTAAGTGGTCTGGCAGACGACGATTACTCGACCTGTGTTGAGGACCAACATTATGTTGTCTTCAGGAAAGTAACCCCGACTCCTGATGGGATTATTTCCTTCCGCGGCGGATTCGGTGTAGACACTGTCATGAGCGGGCTGCAGATTCGCGAATATGCGGATGCGGCTGTTTTGCCCTATGCTACTCTCTCGGATGCAGAGCCGGAAGGATCGACTAAAAATCCCGTAACTCCAAAAGTGGTCTTAGTTGACGCTATCGGCAATGTTCAAACCAACAATGTTTCGATGTGGTTGGATGGCAAGAAGGTTGGTGCGATTGCTGAAAAGAGTGACGTTACCACTACGGTGAGTTTTGCGGCCTCTACGCTGACTACTGGTGAACATGAATTCTCGATCCACGTGCCGTCCGATATGTCGGGCGTCCCGGATTACACCAATTCGTGGGAGTTTTATGTCACAGGTATGGGTGTTGTTCCTACCGAGTTGGTCCATCATTGGAACTTCGAGGAAGGTACCGGAACGGTCGTAAATGATGTTGAGGGCGGCAACGCCGGCCGCGGCACCATCCATGGAACGAGACATGAGTGGATAACCGGAGGAGACTTCGGCGGCGGCCTTAAACTGCTTGGCGGCGGAAGCTCCCAAGATTGGAATGCCGACAATCCGGACCTCACTGCGCTTGGCTCTTATGTCGATCTTCCGAACGGCATCATCAGTCAACTTGGCGATGGGGATACGATCACGATTGAGGTCGTCTATCAGATCGAAGCAGCGTCTTCAAACTGGGCGCGCGTTTATGACTTCGGCACATCCCAACAGGGTGAAGACAAGTCAGGAAATGCGACGAATACGTTGATGTACACGGTTAAAGCGGGTAACTCGGGTCTGCATCAGATCGCTTACCGCTTCACCGAAATGTCAACCTACCAGGAAATTGATCTGCCCGGGCTTCCCGTTGGCGAAGTGCATCATTTCGCCTTCTGCTATGACCGTGTTGGTCGTACGATTCGGCTGATGCAGGATGGTCAGATCAATAAGGAAGAGGCTATCGCCGGCAGCTATTCATTGCAGGCGCTTAACGATAACAATAACTTCATTGGTCGTTCTCAGTGGCAAGACCCAATGTTTGCGGGTACCATTTATGATATGCGTATTTCCACGGGTATCATGACGGAAGCGGAAGCACTGGCCCGCTATCAAGATGTTATTGGCTATCAGCCTCCTCCTCCGCAGGGTCCTGCTGTCGGTTTGACGGTACCTGCCGGTGGACCGCTTACGATCTCCTGGTTGTCAACCGGAGGCAACAACAACTACAGCGTTATGACCAATGCGGATCTAACCAATCCGAACGCTTGGGGCGTTGTTGAGGGTGAGGGGCCCGATCTGGTTGGCGATTACTGGACCATTTCGATTCCGTTTGGCGAAGAATCCAGCCTGTTCTACAAGCTGCAAAGCAATTAAGCTCTGACCTTGTTCAGAACAGATAAAGGCGGCTCCTTCGGGAGCCGCTTTTTTGTTTTAGGGACAGAATGATTTTGACAGAATGATTAGGACAGAATGATTCAGGGGCAGAATGATTTCCCCAAAAGTGCAGAGAGTGTGATACTGCGGATTAACCCGAATGGACGCATATAAGAAGAGGAAAAGGTGAGGCAGGTATCCCTGCCTGTCTTTCTTCCCATCGTTGCGGAGTGGGCATGTAGTTCGGCCTTGAGGCTGTCTGGAATATAGACCATGGGACACACGCTGAAGCGTGAACTTCAAACGGATTGTTGTGGGGCAGGCATCCTTTATCTGCCTTCCGTACCGGAGGCATCTTGCCTGCTTTGTTTGTCGTATTGCGGGCGTCTCGCCCCTTTCTTGCTCTCCTCGAAACCGCAGGCATCTTGCCTGCCTTGCCAAACAAAGACGTCGCAGGCTCATAAATCAGCAATCAGCAATCAGCAATCAGCAATCTGAAATCGGCAATCGTCAGAGAAGTCTATGAGCTGGGAATCTTGACCCGCGGAAGGGGGTCATGTAGGTTCGCCGCCTGAATGTGTATGAGGGAGAAATATGCCGGATATTCAAATCATGCCGTCGATTTTGGGGGCGGACTTCGGCCGCTTGGCGGAAGAGTGCCGCCGTGCAGAATCGGCCGGGGCGGATCAGATTCATGTAGATGTAATGGACGGGGTCTTTGTGCCGAACATCAGTTTCGGACCGGATGTGGTGAAAATGGCCGCTGCGTGCGTTCGGATTCCTCGGAATGTGCACCTGATGGTTACGAGGCCTCATGACCATATAAGAGCCTTTTCTTCGGCGGGTGCAGACACGATTCTGATTCATATTGAATCAAAATGTGAGGTGGCTGAAACCTTGTCGGCAATCAGGGCACTAGGCCGCCGCGCAGGTATTACGCTCAATCCGGAAACACCGGCAGAGTCGATTTTTGAAGTTCTGGACACCCGTTCCGTCGATGAAGTGCTGGTGATGTCGGTTCATCCCGGATTCGGCGGGCAGAAATATCTTTCGTATGTGGAGGATAAGGTGGCTGCAATTCGCCGCCGCGCTCCATGGGTCGATATTGCAGTGGACGGAGGGATCGATGGTTTGACGATCGTTCCGGCGGCGGCGCACGGCGTGAATCTGTTTATCGCGGGGTCCTATCTTTTTAGGCAAGCCGATATGGCGACCGCTATTGCGGAACTGCGTGCAAAGGCGGAATCGGCCTTCTGCGCTGCGCTTTAGCAGGTCAGTGATTCGCGGAGAATCTGCGCCAACTCCTCATCAGTCAGTGCAATCGGATTGCCTTTCATGCTGCCCGCTTTTTTCCCCTTTTCGACCAGATCCGGGATGTCGGATGCGTTCATGCCGAATGCTTTAAGTCCAGGTACCTGCATTTGACGGCAAAGCTGCTCGATCCGAATTGGAAGAGCGTGGATGGATGCGTCGGGGTTTTCTGTCATGAGGAGCGCTGCTTCTACATATTTGTCCAGTGCCGGGTTTTCTGCGTCACGCGCTTTAAGGGCGAGAATGTTGATTTTAACCACCGCGTTGAGGAGCGAGGCACAGACCATTCCATGCGGTGCTTTAAACAGGCCTCCAATCGGTCCGGCGAATCCGTGAGCCGCGCCCAGTCCTGCGTTGGCAAGCGCTATTCCGCTGAACAGACTTCCAATGGCCATGTCGGTGCGCGCTTCGAGGTCGGCTCCGTTCGTGTAGGCATTCAGGAGGGATCGGGAAATTCGTTTCAACCCTTCTCTGCAAAGGGCGTCGGTCAGGGGATTTGCCTTGTTGGAGGTGAAGGCTTCCAGGAGCTGAGTGAAGGCATCGAGTCCGGTTGAGGCTGTCACGGCGGGCGGCATGGTGAGCATCAGCTCGGGGTCAATCAGTGCGATGGTGGGGAGCATGGACGGGTGGCGCATACTCACTTTGATTTGATGTTCCGGAGAGAGAAGAACGGCGTTGCGGGTGGTTTCAGCCCCGGTTCCGGCGGTGGTGGGGATGGCAATGCAGGGGGCTGCTGCGTTGGATAGCGGCTCTCCCTTTCCGATGACTTCGAGATAGTCAAACAGATCCTGTTGATTGGTGAGTAACGCCGCCATGGCCTTGCCTGCGTCGATAACGCTGCCGCCGCCGAAGGCAACGACATAGTCGCAGCCCAGCTTCCGGGCCTGTTCGGTAATGGTTGCTACGCGGGTGGTGGTGGGTTCTTCGGTGATGCTGAAGGCGGCCGGGTTGGCTCCGCATTTTCGCAGCATATTAAAAACCGGGGCGATGCGTTCAGCGTTGGACCCGGTAATGAGGGCGGCACGGTTTCCCATAGGGGCAGCAAGGCCGGGGAGTTCGGCCATCTTTCCCGGGCCGAAAAGTATACGCTGAGCAGTGGCAAATTCAAAATTCATGGGGTTCCTCCAAGCGGGGGCCGCGGTTTCATTTTTCGGAGCTTAGCGGGGAGAGGATCGTTGTCGAGAATGATTTTGATATCGAAGACAGGTGCTATACCCTTTTATTTGTCCGGCGTGGATTTTTTTAGAGTGCAGCGGGTTTGTTTGGCGGTTGAAGCAATCAGAAAAAAAGTGTGAAAGACCGCTTTAAATGAAGGCGCGGAAAAGGCACAGTAGGGCACCTGTTGTAGATGGTGGGCTGGACAATATTTAATGCAATAAGAAGGACGATTACGCTATGAAGGATAAAAAGGAACTCTACAAACTATTGACCGAGTTAGATGGGCACCCCTGTGCCGAATATCAGCAGCTGATTGGTGATTTTGACTTTGCCCGCTACGTCATTAAATGTAACCGGATTGATTTGGGTGCCGACGATGTTCTCAGCCCGATTTTCACGATTCGTGTTCCGCAGACCATTGCCGAGATTCCGGATTATCTGTTTGATAGCCCGGTGCGCCGTACGGCGGTTGAAGATTATCTGCTGCGCAGCTTCTCGGATAATATTGTCAGTGTGGCCAATTTTGACCGCAATGGGGTCGCTCGCCGCAGCCTTTTGGTCTCCGCTCCCAATCAGGCGATTCTGCCGCGCAACGGACTGTTGTTGACCAAGGAATATATCGAGGTGCGGGTAAAGATTATACTTCCCGTTCAGAAGACCTTTGTGGACGGCGATGCGGTGATGGCGATTAACGGCGATCTGGCCAAATCAATCTTCTTTGAGGATCTGCCCGAAGTGGTTTCCAACAGCCTTCTTTACTGCAACATTGAAACCGCCGATATTGATGCCTTTGTGAACGGAATGGAGGACAGCGATCAACTGCGCCAGCATTTGACCGCGAGTGGGCAGGTGGCGTATCTGGCCGACGGTGCGTTTTTGGCCCGTTTGCGCAATTCCGATAGGCCCGACTATGAGCGGGTAGTTCCCCTGGAGGTGGACGATGCCTTGGTTCAAGAAGTGGAAGTTCCCCACGCCGGAAGCATTCGCGGATTGGGCATTCCCAGTGGGCTTACCCTGATTCTGGGCGAGTCCAGCAGTGGACGTGTGGACCTGATGGATGCCATTGCGCAAGGCATTTATAATCATGTTCCCGGAGATGGCCGAGAGCATGTGGTGACCGTAGCCGACGCCGTCAGCATCAGCTCGGAGCCCGGGCGGTCGATTCAACAGGTGGATATTTCGGGATTTGTTACCGAGTTGGCTGACGGCGGTAATCCGGCGTCGTATTCAACGAAGTCGGCCGGCGCATTCACTTCGCAGGCTGCCTCAACGGTTGAGGCGCTTGAAGCCGGAGCCCGCGTGTTGTTGTTTGATGAACACAGTTCTTCTTCCACCTTCCTTTCCGCCGATACACGCGTGGCGTCGCTGATCGGCAAGTCCAGCCGGAATACGCTTGCATCACGTGCCCGGCAGATGGTGGATGAGCTGGGTATTTCCCTGATTGTGGCCGGAAGCAGTCTGGTGGCGGAATATATTCCGATTGCCGACAAAATCCTGAAGGTCGATAACTTTAGAGTGACGGATATTACGGAAGAGGCCAAGGCGCTTGATATTGTGCCCCCTGCGGAGCCGGACGGGTCATACAATCTTCCGAGCATGCTGAGCCGCTCGCGCTGGGTCATGCCCAGTTCCATCGATCCGAGCATCGGCCGGGAAGATATCGTGATTGATGCGGAGGAAAATGATTTCCTCCAGTTTGGTCGCTCGCTGGTTGATCTCGGTGCGGTGAAACAGATTTGTGCCGAAGATCAGGCCCGGGCCATCGGGTTTGTTCTTTACTATTCCAAGCTCCGCTACATGGACGAAGGGTATCCGCTGCGTGAAATTCTCGACCTGGTGGACCGTGACCTCTCGAACGAAGGGCTCAACGCTCTGTCGCGCGATGTCCGCGGCGATCTGGCCCGTCCGCGCCGTTATGAAGTAGCGGCTGCGCTCAACCGTCTGCCGGCGTTCCGTGTTTCGCACGTTACGGAGTAATCGCAAATGAGGCTGGTGGTCCAGCGTGTACAGCAGGCTTCAGTTACGGTGGATGGAGAGCGGATCTCCGAAATCGGCTGCGGTCTGCTGGTACTGGTCGGGGTGTCGCATGGCGACACCCCTTTTGATGCGGCGTATCTGGCTGGAAAAACCGCCCGGCTTCGAATTTTTGAGGATGATGCGGGAAAAATGAACCGTTCGGTTCAGGATCTGCACGGCCGTGTGCTGGCAGTGAGCCAGTTTACGCTTTACGGTGATTGCAACAAAGGAAACCGCCCCAGTTTTATTGAGACCGCTCGTCCGGAGCAGGGCGAGGCATTGTTTAACGCCTATGTGCAGGAGTTGGGGTCGCTGGGTCTTCCGGTTCAGACGGGTCGGTTCGGAGCCGATATGAAGGTGGAGCTGCTGAACGACGGGCCCGTAACGATCCTCCTTGAATCGAAGGGGCGTTTTAGCCGCTGACGTTCAACCCTTGTTTTTTTCGGTCGTTATGGTTTCAATCGGTGAAAATTAGTGCAGATTAGCGTCTCATTCATTCTGCGACGGATTGAAAGGTGAATTATGGCAAAACAGAAAACCACAGTAGGAACCATTAATAACGAAGTACTCGCTTTTACTGCCGGGCGCGATGTGGAACTGGATCTGGCGCTGGTCACGGTCGACTGCATCGGAACCGCCGCGCATGTAACAATGCTTTCGGAAATGCCCGTTGAGCCGAAGCTGATCACGCCGGCGGAACGTCGGCAGGTGATTGAAGGCCTGGTCGATATTATTAAGCTTGCGCAGCAGGGGCAGTTTAAGATTGAACTGGCCGATCAGGATGTCCATCTGGCGGTCGAGCGTACGCTGACGGCTCGGCTGGGTGATCTGGGGAAAAAGATACACACGTGCCGCAGTCGGAACGATCAGATAGCGGTTGATCTGCGTCTGTATGCGAAACAACAGTTGCTCTCGACGCTGGAAGAAGCGGCTGCATTGGTGGACGCGTTGGTGGAGTTCGGTCGGAAGCATGAAGCGGTTCCTATGGTCGGGCGTACGCATATGCAGCCCGGAATGCCGTCGAGCGTCGGCCTCTGGGCTACCGCGCACGCGGAAGGCTTGTTGGACGACTGCTATTCCTTGCTCAATGCCTTCGATCTAAACGATCAGTGCCCGCTGGGTTCCGCCGCCAGTTACGGCGTTCCGCTGCCGATCGATCGCCAATTCACATCGGACCTGCTGGGGTTTTCGCGGCCGACGCATAATGTGCTCTATGCCAACAACGGGCGCGGGAAAATGGAGTCCATTGTGCTGGGTGCAATGAGCCAGGTGATGTTGACGCTTTCGCGGCTCGCGCAGGACTTCATGCTCTTTACGATGCCGGAGTTTGACTATTTTAAACTTCCCGCCGAATTTTGCACGGGGAGTTCGATTATGCCGCAGAAGCAGAATCCGGATGTGTGCGAACTGGTGCGCGCCAAGGCCTCGCGCGTGAAGGCGGCGGAGCTCGGTGTGTATGATCTGATTAAGGGTTCGCCAACGGGCTATAACCGCGACCTCCAGGAGGCCAAAGAGCTCTTCATGGAGGGGATTGCAACTACGCGCTCCTGCCTGCGTATTCTGGCCCCGATGGTGGAGGCTGTGCAAGTGAACGAGCAGAAGCTGATCGAAGGCTTTTCACCCGATGTGTTTGCCACCGACCGTGCGCTGGAGCTGGTGGGCGAGGGAATGCCGTTCCGCGATGCCTACCATTATGTGAAGGAAAATCTCCACGAGCTGGAGCAGATTGATCCGGTGGAGGCGATTCAGCGGAAGACGCATCTGGGTGCGCCGCTGGGGCTGGATTGGGACTATTTCCGTGCGCGGTCCGATGCGGTTCTTGAATCGGTTCAGGATGAACGAGATCGTTTTAATACAGCAGTTGCAGCGCTGCTGGACGTTGACTTTTTGCTGATGTAGGTCAAAGTCTCCTCTGCGCTGCAGGAAAGGAAAAATATGGTCCATCGTGAAGAAATCGAAATTGAAACTTCCGGTCATGGGGATATGCAGGAGATCACCAAGCGGGTAGAGGCCATTGCGGAACGCTCTGGAATGCAGGCGGGGATTGTACACATTTTCAATGTGGGCAGTACGGGAATTGTCGGGACGATTGAATACGAGCCGGGACTCGAGCGCGACCTCCCCGAAATGCTTGATCGCTTAGTTCCTCCGAGTCTGGACTACGGTCACCAACGGGCTTGGAACGACGGCAATGGACACTCCCACCTGCAATCCACGATGATGGGGTCGGGAATTACCATTCCGTTTTCCGCGGGGGAGCTTCTGCTCGGTGAGTGGCAGCAGATTTTTCACATGGAAGCGGATATTAGACCGCGAAATCGACGGGTTGTGGTTACCGTGATCGGAGAATGAGCATCCTGATTCCCATCCTCTTTTGGTCGGGATTTCTCCTGTTGGTCGATGCCTCGTTGGGGCTCATCTTTGAGGAGCGTTGGAAAAAGATCGCCAAGGGGATCAATATTCGGCTCATCGCGTTCGTTGAGGCTGGGGTGGCTTTTCTGCTCTTTGCACTCTACTACATGCTTTCCTGCCGCTGATTCAACAGGATTTCAGTCTGCCGTTTTAAATTCGGAGGACTCGGCGGAGGCCTAGAAGGGCGAGGCCGACTCCGATGATGATACCCATAATCACGGGTTTGGACATGATCAATGAGCTTTGGGTTTCGTCTACATCTTCCATGTCGGCGATAAGGTTTTGGGTACGGAAATGGTTTGCGGCGGTTGTCCCGTTAATGGCGGCCGCGCCGATGGTGTTGGTTTTGACGATGGACGCGTAGACCTCGTCCCAGACTTCTTCGCCGGGATCTTTTTTATCTGAGTCTACCTCAACAGGTCGGGCGGAAAGGTTGAAAGGATTATCGCTGCGGGAGGATGATTGTTCGTCGTCGATCGTGAATTCAGCAAGGGGATCGTCGGGAACGGTCAGCGCCGGATCATTCAGGGAGCCGAGCGGGGTAAGCGAATTCGCGTCGGTCGGATCCTCGATAGTGATGGAGAAATCGGCGGCGGCATACTGCGCTGCGCTGAACACAACCCAAACGGCAAGAAGCACCCATTTGGCCCTGTCCCATTTCGGGGATGCGTTGTGTTGTGTTGTTTCCATACGGCGTCGATTCCTTTCCTGAAAAGCGGACGAAAAGCTATCATTTCCAATTTGGTAATGTCGAGTTCTTTGGAGATTCGGATGAAGGTTCCTCAAAGCGGTTGCAGTGATCGGTGGCTTGGACCTCTTTTTTATGGACGGAGCAGAATTGGGTGAAGGGGTTGACGATATAGTTGGCGCAGTAGCGGCAGAGGTGCCGGTTTTCGCCTTCATTGAATACCTCCACTTTAGCGGAGCGGTCAGCTTCCGTAAAAATGACGGGGCCCGCCTGTTTTCTTTTAAACGGAACGTCGTCTTCGGTGGCAAAAAGATATCCACAGCTTGAGCAGCTGAGCTGTTCGCCGGTTTTGGTGAAGCCGTCATAAATCGGCTCCCGCTGCAGCAGCGCTTCGTTTCCACAATGGGTGCAAATGATTTCAACCGTTTTCATCGGTGTAATGCGTAATTCGTAATGCACACAGATGCAAGATCAAAGATGTTTACGGTGGAAGCCGAGGGATCAATCCGGTAGAAAGGTTCGAATTGTTTATGCACACAACGGTGCAAAACGCGGAGAGAGTTCTATGCAGAAAATTTCAGATTGGGGCAATTATCCGGTTGTTGAAGCGGATGTGAGCGGGTTTGACAGCGCGGAGCAGCTGCGGCAGAAGCTGGCGGTTCCGGGGCAGGTGATCGCGTTTGGAAACGGTCGGTCGTACGGCGATGCTTCGCTGCAGAAACGGATTTTGACGACGCGGCGGTTTAATAAGTTTTTGTCGTTTGATGAATCGACCGGCGAGCTCTGCTGTCAGGCAGGAGCGCTGCTTTCTGAGATTCTGGATGTATTTGTGCCGCGCGGCTGGTTTCTGCCGGTCACGCCGGGAACCAAGCTGATTACGGTCGGCGGTGCCATTGCGGCGGATGTGCACGGGAAAAACCATCATGTCGACGGTTCGTTCGGTCAGCATATCCGGTCGATGGATGTGATGCGCAACGATGGTTCGGTGATTACCTGTTCTCCGACTAAACATGCAGAGTTTTACGCGGTAACGGTCGGAGGGATGGGACTGACAGGAATGATACTCAACGCCACATTCCGGCTGAAGCGCATCGAGAGCGCTTATATTGTGGAGGAAACCGTGAAGGCGGCCAATCTGCATGAGATTATGGACTGTTTCGAGGCCTCTATGGATTGGACGTACTCTGTGGCCTGGATCGATTGTTTGGCGAAAGGCGATTCGATGGGGCGGAGCATTATGATGCGCGGTGAGCACGCACGCGATGCGGATCTGATCAAGCCGGCGCACAAGAGCGTTCCGCTTCAGCTTAAGCCGGGATTTCCATTGGCCGTTCCATTCCGTTTTCCCAATTTTGCGCTCAATCCGTTCACGATGAATGCATTTAACTTTGCCTATTACAATAAGTGCCGTCCCGGAACCCATCGACACATCACCAACTACAACACCTTTTTTTATCCGCTCGATGCGATCGATAAGTGGAACCGCATTTACGGCAAGCGCGGTTTTACGCAGTATCAATTTGTGATTCCCAAAGAGGCCGGCCGTGAAGGCATGGAAAAGATACTCAAGCGGATTACGGAGAGCGGGCTCGGCTCTTTCCTGGCCGTATTGAAGCTGTTTGGAAAACAGGAGAGCTTTATTTCGTTTCCGATGGAGGGCTATACGCTGGCGCTCGATTTCCCGATTTCTCAGAAGGCGATGGATCTGTTTAAGGAGCTGGATGCCATGGTTGCTGACTATGGCGGTCGACTCTATCTGGCCAAGGATTCGCGTATGGGTGCGGCGATGTTTGAAAAAACCTATCCCAACGCCGCCGAGTTTAAGCGGGCTGTTGCTATGCTGAACGAAGGGGAAACCCGCTTCGCTTCGCTCCAGTCCAACCGGCTGGGCATTACTGTATAACGGATGAAAGAATGGAAA
This sequence comes from Pontiellaceae bacterium, assembly GCA_016937035.1. The sequence continues at coordinate 1,961 of JAFGWS010000103.1, read as the reverse complement.
CACCGAATACACGGAATGTGGACCAGTTCGGTGTATTTCGTGTTTTCAGTAAGCCGCTGCGCGGCAGTTAATTAGTTCTCCTTATGCGCCTGAATAGTCTTCCTTCCAGAAGCGCACCGCAATGAAGCGGCAGCACAACGGAAAGGAACATAATGAAACCAAATCTTCAAAGAAAGATGGTAGCCGACATGCAACTGCAAGGCTATAAGGAAAAAACACAAAAATTATATCTGCGCGCGGTGCGCCAGTTGGAGCTTTGGAGCGAAGCGGAAAAATAATTTCCGCAGGAAATAGCGAAGCGGTTCACTGATGCCATTGGCCGGCGGAAGAGATTGAAGAGCAGGAGGTGCGCGACTGCTTTCTGTGCTGCCGCAATGAAATGGGGTGGAGCGCGCAGGCTCCGTCGAAATCCTTGAACCCGGCGCACGGGCGGGTGTGGAACTTGTAGGTGCGGTGTTTTATTCCTGAAAATGCTGCTGATTCGGAGCAACCTTTTACCGAACAGCTCACATATTACATGCATTGCGAGTTCGCCATCTCTGCTCAGAAAGAGGGATTCGTTTTGTAGTTTTCGTAATATTTCAACATTACAGTTGAGTATTTCTTTTCATGTTCGTACCTTTGGATCCTAAAAGTTGGATGGCTTTTTCTTGTGGAAGGGCTGTTCCAACATGTGGTTTTCAGGGAATAGGTAGAGAGATATAATGAGAAGAATTCTGTTGTTAACGGCTGGTTTGGTGTTGCTGGGAGTCTGTTCCGGCAAGGCAGATGATGTGAGGTTGTTGAATACTAACTTGGATAGTCAGGATACGATTACGGTGACCCTTCCTAAGATCGTAGACGAAGGCGATGGACATGTTGAGGGTTCGTTGCTGATTTCATCGCTGCCGACCGAGGATCTGATTATAGAGCTGACGTCGAGCAACCCGGAAAAGATAAAAGGGCAGCGCATATTGCTTCCAGAGGGAATTAATCAGATTTCCTTTGCCCTTGAAGTTTTGGATAATCTTCTGATTGAAGGCGTTCAGTCGGCGACCATTGGAGTGAGTACGCAAGGTTATTCTGCGGGTGAGATCTCCATCTTTATTCAGGACGATGAGAGCAAGAGCCTCTACCTTTCCTTACCTGATAGACTTGCTGAGGGGCAGAGTGTTGTTTCTAACACCGCGACGGTTTTTCTCGATGGAATTGCGATCACCGATCTGCATGTTCTCCTTGAGTCATCAGACGCAACTGAGCTTGTCGTTCCTACGACCGTGACGATCCCGGCCGGAGAGTCTAATGCGGTTTTTTCAGTGACTGTCATTGATGATCCGGACATGGACGGACGTCAATATCCGGTAATAACAGCGAGTGTGCCGGGCTATTTATCCGCTGCCGAAGCAATATGTATCAGCGATAATGAGCTCGCCTCATTTCTTGTGACCATTCCGGGAGAAGATTTGCCTGAGAATGTCCCCGTGCAGGTTTCTATTAAAGCGAAATCTGTTGATGGATATGATATTCCCGATTATGCGGGCAAAATATATTTTGGGGCTCAGGACTCATCAAAATCCGCCCTTCCGCTGGAGGCCACATCTGAGTGTGATTTGATCGACGGCCTTTGGCAGGGAGCGGTAACAATCCCCCACAGCGACACATCTTTATGTTTCCAAGTCAATGATGGACTTGGGCATTTGGGGAGCTCGGGTGAATTCGATCTGTTTAAGTTTCGCGCTGTGAAAATGGCGACGGATTGGACGCTGCCCTATATCTACATGATCCATACCTCGGCGACTGTGCCGAATAAGTCTCGTCTGATCTGGTACAACACTGAGACCCATTCGATCGAAAAGGTGCTCGACGCCGGAGAAAACGCGACCGACTTGACGGTTCATTATGGAGACAATCGTATCTATGTGAGCAATTGGCAACGCGCGGAGACTCGCGTATTCGACCGATTGTTCAAACAGGAACTCGAT
>JAFGWS010000102.1 GCA_016937035.1 Pontiellaceae bacterium | reverse complement strand
TGCCGAGAGCGTTGACGCCCCTACCCCGGCGTGCTACCTTCTGCGCCTTCAATTTCTGATCAAAAGGAAATTCGGGGCGTAGCTCAGTCTGGCTAGAGCGCTACCTTGGGGTGGTAGAGGTCGCAAGTTCGAATCTTGTCGCTCCGACCATATTTTCATACAGCGAACTTCTTCTGAAGTTCGCTTTTTCATTTTACCGCCCGTTTCCGCCAATAAATGCGGCGTTTTCGATTTCTCCGGTCAAAGACTAATCCCCAAAACACAAATTCCAGACCTCGGTTTCTCCCGAAATTCTCCGTTCGCTCTCCGTCTCTCCGCGAGTTACACCCCAATTTTTTAGAGATGATACCATTCGCTATGGCAATGCGAACTTTGTCTCAGAATTCAACTGAAACAAAACCCCAAAGTGTCCTGACTGGTTACCACTCATGGCTTATGGCGAACTTTTGATACGATCTCCATTCTGCAAGCGTCGTTTACAGCAACAAATTATCTTTGGTCGGGAGCTGATATCCAAGTGCTTCGTATCCCTTGATCCTACGGCCGAACATCCGGACAAGCACTGGATGATTTTCATCGACATAGTCATGGATGCATACTTCGGTTTTGTCATGGTGAAGCCGATGCAGGCGACCGGCGTATTGAGAAAGTATGCCTTTCCATGAAACCGGCATAGCGAGAAAGAGGGTGTCGAGCCGGGGATCATCGAATCCCTCCCCGAGGTATCGCCCCGTGGCGAGAACTGCATGTGGCAAATCCTTCCATTCGTCGAGTCTGTCCATAATGATTTTCATACGCTTTTTTCCGAGACCCCCCTTGAGAAGGACTATGCGACCAATTTTTTCCGAGAGCATTTCATGGAGAAGCTCAAGGTGTTGAACCCGGTCAGTCAGCACCAACGGGCTGCGTCCCGTCTGATAGGCCTCGATTGCATCGTCGGAAATTCTGCGGTTTCGCTCCGGGGAATGGATCAGGCGGCTATAAATGTCGGAAATATTGAACTCCTCTTCACCTTCTTTAAATTCCACCTCATTGCACTTGTGTACAATGACCTTGTGGTCGAATGGGCGCTGCATGGCATGTTGTTTGTCATGCGCCCGGTATCGGACAGGTCCGCACTGCATGAAGACAATCGGCTGATGTCCGTCGCGCCGGGTTACGGTTGCCGACAGCCCTGTAATATAACGCGCGGGACACGCCCGCAGAACATCTTCAAAGCTTTTGGCCGATATGTGATGGCATTCATCGATAATGATGTAGCCGTAGTCCGCCACTAGATCATCAACTGTCCCCTTTTTGTTGAGGCTTTGAATAACCCCGACATCGATGGCTCCTGTAGGTTTTCGTTTTCCTGCTCCGATTAATCCGATCTCTTTAGCGGGAATTCCAAGAAAAGTTGAAAGCCTTGCCTGCCATTGTTCCATCAACTGCCGCCGGTGAACGAGGACGAGTACGTTGGTTTTTCGTTGAGCAATCAGCCATGCCGCCAACACTGTTTTGCCGAAGGCTGTTGGCGCGGACAGGATGCCGATGTCGTGTCTTAGCAATGCTCTTCCAGCAAGCATCTGTTCATCACGCAATTTTCCGGAGAAATTGAAGTCTGTTGCATTCCCGTGGTTACGCTGATCATCCGTTTCGGATTCGATATCTAGGTTGTCGAGCAGATCGAGTACGTCGTTAAGGCATCCGCGAGGTAGCGCGATATGTTCGAAAAACTCCTCCGCACATGCAATAATACGCGGCTTGTCGTACACGGGCATACGCATAGCCTGTGCTTTATGGAATTCCGGGTTCGGGAATGCGGCCAGCCGGAGGAGTGCGTTTCTCAGCGAGGGAGAAAGGTCTTCCCGGGGGATGTAGATCTGGTTGGCCAATACGATCTTTAATCGTTGAGGTAGAAAGCCGTTGATTTTCTCATTGGCTTTGCGGGAGGGCGGCAACAGCCATGGAGCGGAGTCATCCTCTTCCGGAGCCGCCCTGACGCCAAGAATCAGATCATCCTTTTCGGCGGTATCCACCAGTTGGTAAATCTTGGTAGTTTCTGCCCTGTTGATGCCCGACAGAAAACTCCATTGATCGGAGTAGGGAGTGAAAGAACGATCCACAAAAACACTGTTTCCGTTTCCGCGCGCCTGTTTTTGCAAAGGCAGTGCAATCAGGTTGCCAAAACCGCCGGACGGCATTCGGTCTTGGTTCGGGAAAAGCCGGTCGTAGGAATCGAACCCCAACTCGGGGCGGCTCTCCATTGCAACCGTTAGGATATGGAATCCCAGTTTGCGGGCCAGTCTTGCCGGAAGCGGTTCTTTAAAAAATATCCAAACGTGCCCGCCATTACCGGAGCGTGAACGTTCAAGGTAGGCGGGGATTTTCAACTCGTCACAGGTGTCAAGGAACGCCGCGGCATCATGTTGCCATTCGGCTTTATCGAAGTCGGCGGCGAGAAACGAGCAGGTTTCGTCCGACCGCAAGGGGTAGATTCCCATCACGAAAGCTTTCCCGCTATGATCCTTGCCGGAAAGATGCTGTCGCATTATGGAGTCCGTAACGGGGATGAATTCCCTATATTCGCATTTTGCGCATTTGACTTTCGGTTTGAGACAGATCCCGGGGTACCATTCATTCTTGCAGGCAGGCTGATATCCGCTGCGCCCACTTTTTCGGCTTTCAAATCGACGCGGAAATACATCATCTCTTCCCACAAAGAGATTGCCAAACAGTTCGATTTTTTCAGGCTCCGGTGAACGAGCATTAACGCCTCCTCCAGGAGCTGGAGCAACCTTCGGCTCAATGGTGGTCTGTATTTTCCGTATTTCGGCAACAATTTCCCGTCGCCGGGTATCCAGGGAGTCGAGTTCCTCGCGGAGCTGCTGAAGTTTCTGGGGCGAATCAGGCATCAGGCTCTACAGTTCCAGAACCTGCTTCAGCTTTTCTATGGATTGCTTGTGTTTTGGAGCGTCCATGTTGTGGATATTCCTAAGCTTCCATTTAAGCGCGGGCAATTGCTCAAGGTGCTCAACAGGCACACGATCCCATTCTGGTTTCCCTGTTTTGATCGAAAGCAGAAACAGCCTCTCATTTTCCGTTAGGCTCTCTTTAAGCTCACGAACAAGACGGATTCGTGTTTCTGCCAACATGCCGATGGTTATCGGTTCACGAGCCATTCCTGCAAATTGTGTGGCATACAGGCTTTCGAGTGGCTGGTGGTTGGGGGAGAGCAACTCCGCAATAGGTCGCGGATGACCCGCAAGATATATTGTGCAGGCCGTACGGATTTCATCGCTAAGTCCGAAGTGTTCGAACATCAGGTGGACATCAAACAGGTCCCGTGGGTGCTGACGGTCCAGTTCCGCTGCGATTTTCCCACCATAAAGATCGGCGACAGCCAGAACGCGGCACTCCAGAAACAGTTCGAATAGATCCTGGGCGTCGGGGCAGAGCGGGCGTGTTTCCTCGGGGCGCACAGCCCCTCTGAAAACGAAGTTCGGCTCCACTTTGATGGTGGCTGTCGAAGAACTGACGATCAGCCGACCGGTCACCCCTGCCACAGGCTGATGGGTGACGGAACATTCCGGCATCACCGATTGTATTTTCCCCGAAAGTAACTCAAGGGTCTTCGAGATCTCCAGAAGAGCCTGAGTTCGAGGAACCAAAGGAAGGAAGGCCAAATCAATATCAACGGAGAGGCGGGGCAGGTTCTGCACAAAAAGGTTCATAGCTGTCCCGCCCTTCAGGGCAAAATGATCGTATTCTTGGATCAAAGGCAAAACGCTGAGCAGCAGCTTCACCTGGTTGGAATAAGCCGGGTTAAACATCGGCCACCCCTTCCGTGCGCGGAACAGTGATCAAGAACTCTCGATCAAGTTTTCCTCCCTTGTAGACCACCCGTTTTCCGCTTCCCAAATCCACTTTCCCCATATCCACGTATTTAAACCATGGATGACCGCAATCTCTGGCCATCCATAAAAACAGGCGCTTCACCCGAACAGACCTGCAATCCTGCAATAGTTTCTGGCTTTCTTGGGGACGAAGTGTACCCAGTCCCTCAAATACCGTCCGGGCATGATCAAAATCATCATTGTCTTTTATGCCATGGATCATTTCGAACGCAGCCTGTTCCGGCGGGGACATTTCTATTTCAAAACTCTTATGCGGCACAGAACTCATCGGGAACTGTACTGCATCACTAAAAAGGGATATCGAGTGAAGTTTGATCTGAACGCCCCAATCTGTTTCACGGAACCATACGGGAAGTGGTTTGGCATTTGCGCTGAATAGCTGGACTGATTGATCTGCATCCAAAGAAAGAAAATGCCCCATACCCTTAAGTCGGAGGGAACTCAGCCCCCCAACATGAACTTTCAATCCAAGCTGAGACTGCAACGCATATAATCCACCCTGCCAATCGACATCGTCACCGTATCGTATATAGGCACCTTGTCCGATGCGCTCAAGCCATCCCGATGAAACATACCTGCGTGCAAGGTTGTTTGATACCCCATGCGTTGTCAGCCAGTTAGAAGTTAACACAGCCCCCGGAACCATGTCTTGCAGTACAAGGTTTATTTTTGTTTGTTTTTGCGTACTCATGGTGTGCATGTATGGCAAAACAAAAACCGATGTGCAACTGCTAATATGATTCAGGATATCATGTCTGGAGAATTTTTCAGTATCTGGTTCTAATCTTGGTCGGGTACCTCCGAGCCCTTGCGCCGCTTGGCCGTTCCGGTCCCCGCCTTGCCGCCCTTTGCCCCTATTTTCGCGAAATGCTGCCTGATAATCTCTTCTTCATTCATAAAACCCAATTTAGCAGCCTGATTC
>JAFGWS010000101.1 GCA_016937035.1 Pontiellaceae bacterium | reverse complement strand
GAAGCCGAATGTGCTGTATGCGGGCATGATGGAGTATGACGGCGACCTCAGTGTGCCGAAGCGCTATCTTGTTACCCCTCCGGCGATCGACCGCACCATGAGCGAATATCTTTCCGCCGAAGGCGTGAAGCAGTTGGCGATTTCCGAGACGCAGAAGTATGGCCACGTGACCTACTTCTTTAACGGCAACAACTCCGGAAAATTTGCAACAGAAACCTGGAAAGAGATTCCGTCGGATGTGTGCCCATTCGAGAATGCGCCGCGCATGAAGGCCGATGAGATTACGGAAGAGGTGGTGAAGGCGATTGAGAGCGGTGAATATAAGTTTATCCGCCTGAACTATCCGAACGGCGATATGGTCGGGCATACCGGAGTCGTTGAAGCGGTCAAAGTGGCTGTGGAAGCCGTCGACGAAGGTGTGGGAAAAATTATGGAAGCGCTCAAGAAGGTGAACGGCATTATGGTTTGCTCCGCCGATCACGGCAACTCGGACGATATGTGCGAGTTGGATAAAAAGACCGGTGAGCTGAAGCTGGACAGCAATGGGAAGTGTAAACCGAAGACGGCGCACTCGCTCAACCCCGTTCCGGCCTTCGTTTATGATCCTTCCGGCACATCCAAAGCGCGTAAGTCGGACGCGGAAGATCCGGGGATCGCGAATCTGGCAGCCACCTGCATCACGCTGTTGGGCTATATACCGCCGGCCGACTACACCAAGAGTCTGGTTGAAGTGGGCTAGAAAACTCCGGGCGGAGCGCTCCTCCGCCCGTTAATGGGTTCGGAAAGGCTGTAAAACCCGATATTGTCATTCGTTGTTTCTTTTTGAGAAAATCTTCCGATCCGTGTCTTTAAGCTGCATATTGGAGAGGGCTGAATAAATGACAGCACTAATAATGATATTCTGGTGTTTGGCGTACATTGTGTTGCCTCTGTCATTATTCATTTCAATGGTTGTAACCGGATTTGTCAGAATAGATCGACTAAATAAGATTTACACATCTGTAGTAATCATCGCGTTAGCTCATTTACTGATCACTTCCGGAGTTACATGGATTATTAGAGATGGGCTTCTTTGTCCCAAATCTGTCGGGAGAGAAGCTTGGGATCGCTTTTTCGAGGTAATGAAATTGTTCTACATTTACATCATAATCTCTGTGTCGATCGCGACTTTGATATTCATGGGGCGAATAAAAAAGCGAAAGCAAACTACTTAAAATGTTCTGATCACTACGGACCTTTCTGTGCAGCAACGGACAGTCTTCGTATCCGAGTCTGCTTTTTGTGCAGGTCACATGTAAGGTCAGGACAATTGAGAATGTTGCGGGTGTGAAGATGTAGAGCCGGATTGCTTTGCACTCTTTGCGGCCTTCTGCTACACCTGTACCGATTATGAATAGATTCTTCCGCCATTTCGTTGCCGTCTTCTTTATCTGCATTATTGCCGCTGCACAGACGGCGACAACGCCTTCGTTGTCGGATCTTATGGCCGGACAACTGGAGGCGGAGGGGATTCGTGTGCCCTATTACGATGAAGAGGGCAACCTGAAGGCGATGCTCTATGGCTGGAGCGCGAAGGTGTTGGAGAATAATGTCGTCGATATTTCCGAACTGCGCATCGATGTTTACAAGGAAGGCAAGCTCGATGCCTCCATTTTTGCGCCGCAGTGTCTTGTCCATGAGGCGAAGCGCAATGAAGAATCGATTCTTGTGGCGGAGTCGACCGGAGAGGTTCTGGTGGAACTGGACGGTCTTACGATGGTCGGAAAAGGATTCCGGTTCCGGTCGGATCAAAACCGGTTTGAGATTCTCAAAGAGGCCAAGGTGATTGTGGACGAGTCGGCGCGCGAATCAACGGAGCTTACATTGTGATGTTGTTGCACCGGTTCATATTATTAAGCTGCTGCGCGCTGTTTGTGGTCGGCTGCTCAAAGGAGGAGCCGGAGGCTCCGAAGAGTGATGTTTCAGCGGAATTATCTGTTGAATTGACGCCGCCGGAAGCTGCGCCGAAGCAGAAATCCCGGGGGACGAGCCGCGTGGCGCAAGATGCGCAATTTGACCGGTATGCCGAAAAACTGGCGCAGGCGAAAGCGGCGGAGCGCAAGCCCGGGCAGACGATTCTGAGCGGGCAGTCGCTGGTGTTTGATCAGGACCAGCGCTATGCGGAAATGAAGACGGATGTCGAGGTTTTGGACGATCAAGGCCTGCTGTGTACGGATCATCTGCTGGGGCGTTTTAATATCTCGAATGAGATTGAAACCGTTTCCGCTCAGGGCAGCGTTTCAATGCTGTCGCAAGGCCGTTCGGCGGAGTGTGCGGAAGCGCTTTATGACTATACCGCAGGAACCATTCTGTTGGAGGGCCGTGCCGTGGTTTCCGATGGAACCAATAGTCTTTCGGGGCAGCAGATTCGGCTCTGGAACGGGGAGAATCGCCGTATGGTTTGCGAACCCAACGCGCTGCTGGTGCTTAAAGGCGAGTCAGGAGAAGAGATTGACGGCTTTGTCGGTACGGCGTTTGACACGGAAATCCGCGCCAATCGGATTACGTATGACGAGCTTGAGCAGCGCGCGGATGTGGTAGGCGATGTGCGGGTGAGCGATGCGCAGGGCAGTATGACCTGCGATCAGGTTGCGGTTTATCTGACCGCGAGCAACCGGGTGGACTCCGTGGAGGCCTATGGCCATGTTGCGCTCGACTCGCAAGGCCGCACGGCTTCCGGCGAAAAGGCGACCTATGATTATGCCGAGGGATTGATTCTGCTGGAGGGCATGGCGTCGGTTTCCGATGGAACAAACACGCTTTCGGGGGAACGTATCCGCTTCTGGAACGGAGATAATCGGAAGGTGATTTGCGAGCCGAACGCGTTGCTGGTGGTTTCCGGAGAGACCGAGCCGAGCGCTGAGGGCGAAGCTGGACAAAAATATGATACGGAAATTCGTGCGGGACGAATTGTTTATGACGAAGAGCAGCACCGGGCGGACCTGATCGGTAATGTGCGGGTGCGCGATGTGCAGGGGGCCATGAACTGCAACGAGGTGACGCTGTACCTGAAAGGCGACAACAAAATAGATTGGATCGAAGCCCGGGGTGCGGTAATAATTCAATTAGAAGATAAAAAGGCACTGGCGGAGCTGGCCGTCTATAATGCGGATGAGGGAAAGTTTACATTGACAGGGAATCCGATGGTCAAACAGGGGGCGAATATTATGGCAGGAGATCAGATCCTGTACTGGCCGGAAGAGCAGCACATGATTTGCGAGCCGGGTTACGCGGTGTACTATTTGGATGAGGAGACCAAGGCAAAATTCATGAAAGATCTGAATGACTGAGATGGATACAGAAAAATCCTGCCTGATTCGGACCGAAAAACTGGTCAAGGCCTATAAGGGCCGGAAAGTGGTTCGAGAGGTCGATGTAAATGTAAAGGCGGGGGAAATTGTGGGGTTGCTCGGGCCGAACGGCGCGGGGAAAACCACCAGTTTTTATATGATTGTCGGGCTGGTGCGTCCGACCGAAGGAAAGGTTTTTTTTAACGGAAGCGATGTAACGAATGTTCCCATGTACAAACGTGCACGAATGGGGATGGGATACCTCTCGCAGGAGCCGTCCATTTTTCGAAAGCTGACGGTGGAGCAGAATGTGATGGCGATTCTGGAGACGATGCCGATTTCAGGGAAGGAGCGGAAGCAGCGGTTGGCGCATCTGCTTGAAGAACTGAAAATTGATCGATTGGCAAAGCAGCGGGCGTATACGTTGAGCGGCGGCGAGCGTCGTCGATTGGAAATTACCCGCGCACTGGCAACGAATCCGTCGATCGTCCTGCTGGACGAACCGTTTGCGGGGGTGGATCCGCTGGCGGTGAATGATGTCCAGGATATTGTCCGCAGCCTGCGTGAAAAGGGGCTGGGGGTATTGATTACCGACCACAGCGTTCGCGATACGCTGGAGGTGGTGGATCGGGCCTATCTGCTCTGCGACGGGCAGGTTCTGCGCGAAGGAAACAGCGAGTTTTTGGTAAACGATGAGGTGAGTCGTGAGCTCTATCTAGGGCCGCGGTTCAGTATGTAGCAGTAACGAAAGGAGCAACCATGCAAGTAAATATTACAGGACGGCATGTCAATGTAACCGACAATGTTAAAGCTCATGTAAATGAAAAGGTTGAGCGCTGTTTGGCCGTGTTCCCGCGAATAGAATCCATTCATGTTATTCTGGAGGAGGAAAAAATCCATAAAGTGGCGGAAATTATCATACAAGGATCTGATCATATTCGCGTGACTGCGAAGGAAAAATCAGAGAACCTGTACGACGCGATTGACCGTTCGATTGAGCATGTGGAGCGTCAGATGCGCAAACTCCGCGATAAGGTTCAGGAACATCATTGATCAGTTGAATGCAGGGTTTCAGGAGGTGAATAGTGGCGACAATAACGGTTAAAACGTTGATAAGCGAAGGGGCGGAAAAGCTCTCTCTTTCTGTGCTGGCGGGGGAAGAATACCTGGATCGGAAGCTACTGGAAACGGCGATGAATCGACCGGGGCTTGCGCTGACCGGTTTTTTTCAATACTTTGCCAACCAGCGGCTGCAGATTTTTGGTCTGGCTGAATTTACCTATCTGAAGAGTCTTTCGGAGCGGGAGTCGCTCGAACGACTGCGTGGGTTGTTTGAACAGCAGATTCCGGGCATTGTTATAACCCGCAACCGGAAGGCCTCGAAAGAATTTCTGGAACTGGCGGAGGAGTATAGGGTTCCTGTGCTCCGCAGTTCGATGGTGACCATGAATTTTGTAAACGAATGCACGGTGCTGCTCGAAAAGCTGACGGCTCCTCAGGAACGTATTCAGGGCACCATGATGGAAATTATGGGCATCGGTGTGCTGCTGCGCGGAGCGCCCGGGATCGGGAAGAGTGAAACAGCACTTTCGTTGATTGAACGCGGCTACAGTCTGGTCTCGGATGATGTGACGGAAATTCGCAGAACGAGTCGGGGTCGGGTGCTCTGCTGGGCCAGCGAAATTACCCGGTATCACATGGAAATCCGTGGACTGGGGATCATTCATGTTCCGAGCCTGTTTGGCATATCCTCCATTCGCCGCCATGCGGAGCTGGATTTGGTCATTAATCTGAAACCGCCGAGCGGGAATGAGGACCGAACCGGAGTGGCTCCCGAATTCATTGAGTTTTTGGGGTGCGCTGTTCCGTGTATAGAGTTGCCTGTACAATCGGGCCGAGATATGGCAAACATTGTTGAAGTGGCCGCATTGAATCAGAAGCTCAAAGAGCTTGGACATGATGCGGCCAAGGAACTGGATGATCGAATTATAAACCGGTTGACGGAAGGGGGGCAGGGGCCCCATGGGTGAAAACAGTATAGTTAAAAAGTTCAAAGTGGGCAATAAATACGGCATTCATGCGCGCCCAGCTGCCTTGCTGGTTAAGGCGGCCGGGAGGTACGAATGCGAGATTTTTATTGAGAAAGACGGCAACAAGGTCTCCTGTAAGAGCATCATGGGGCTGATGACGATAGAGGGCTACCCCGGCAGCATTATGACGGTCTCCGCTATAGGAAGTGACGCGCAGGATGCGCTTGCCGAGATTGAAGAGCTGTTCGTTAATAATTTTTATGAGGACTAGTCGGTATGTCTGGACGCTCAAAAAGTGAAATCTGTCTGCAGGGGATCGGGGTCTCTCCCGGTATTGCGGTATGCGAGGCTCGGTTGGTTGTTTCCGACAGCGATCGGATTGTGACGCGGTCGATTTCTGCCGATGAGATCCCGCGAGAGATCGCCCGCTTTGAAGAGGCGTTGATTGCAACGCATGCACAGATTAAACGTATCCAGAAGCAGGTTTCCGAGATGTTGGGCGATGAGCATGCGAGTATTTTTGATGCGCATCTGCTGGTCGTTGATGATCGAACCTTTATTGAAGACGTAATTCGTACGCTGAAGAAGGATATGATCAATGTGGAGCCGGTGCTGTCGGCGGTTTCAAACCGCTATTCCGATATGCTTTCCAAAATGGACGATTCCTATCTTTCAGAGCGGGCAGCGGATATTCGGGATGTTACCAAACGAATATTGGGTAATCTCGCCGGGGAACGACTCGATCGGATCGACAGTATTGCGGAACCGTGCGTTGTGGTGGTGCATGATCTTCCTCCCTCGGATACAGCCACCATGAATAAATCGATGGTTAAGGCGTTCGTGACCGATTTGGGCAGTTCAACATCGCACACCGCGATTATGGCCAGGGCGCTTCAGGTGCCCGCCGTGGTTGGGCTGCATAATGTAACCGCGACCGTGGAAAACGGGGATGTTGTTCTGGTTGATGGTGCTAAGGGCCTTGTTTATATCAGTCCAACTGAAACGCGGCTGAAAGAATACCGTCAACGTGCACTGGAACAGGAACAGATTTTGCTCGAATTGGATGCGCTGCGTGATAAACCCCCGGAAACGCTGGACGGTTATCTCGTTCCGATTACGGCCAATATTGAACTGCTCGATGAGCTTGATGCTGTTGATGCCCGTGGTGCGAAAGGAATTGGGCTGTATCGTACGGAATTTTTGTTTTTGGGGCGAGATACCTTGCCGACTGAGGAAGAACAGGCGGAGGCTTACATTGTTGCGGCCAAAAGTCAGTATCCCGCCCCCGTCGTTGTTCGTACCCTGGATGTCGGCGCCGACAAACTGCCCAGTTCCATTGAATATATTAATGAACTCAATCCGTTCCTTGGAGAGCGAGCGATCCGTTTTTGTCTTTCGCATCCTCAACTGTTTAAAATACAGTTGAGGGCCATTCTTCGGGCCAGTGTTTATGAAAATGTCCGCATTATGTATCCGATGATCTGCTGCCTTAAAGAGGTTATTCAAGCTAATGAGCTTCTCCACGAATGCATGGATGAGTTGGCGTCTGAGGGGGTCCCGTTTAATCGGAAACTGGAGATCGGAACCATGATCGAAGTGCCTTCTGCGGCACTGATTGCAGATCTGATTGCACCGCATGTCAGTTTCTTCAGCCTCGGGACGAATGACCTGATTCAATACACCATGGCGGTTGATCGAAGTAATGAGAATGTTGCGCATCTCTATCAGCCGACGCACGTCGCCATTGTGCGACTGATTGATCATGTCGTGAAGGTCAGCCATAAGTATGGGCTTTGGACGTGTGTGTGCGGTCAGATGGCCGCGTCGCCGGAACTGGTGCCCTTACTGGTTGGGTTGGGGGTAGATGAACTCAGTGTCACCCCATCGCAGGCTCCGGTTATTAAGGATGTGATTCGTAAGCTGCACTACTCGAGCGCGGCAAAGCTGGCACAAGAGGCCTTGTTTTCAGATTCGGCGGAACATGTGAAAATACTCTGTCGTGAGCTGATTTCGAATATTGCGCCCGAGGTCCTTGAGTTTTCAAACTGACCTGTTTTTACTGCCCGAACGTTTTGTGTTTTGGTTTGTTTCGGGGGCCCGAATCCCTGCCATTGCGCCCATTTTCTTTCAAAAATGAAATGCTGACGGAAGATCTTCCGTTTGTTGGTGGGTGTTTTTTTATTTTTTTCAAATACGGAGATTTTGGGCGACGTATCCTTAGTGAAAATGGCGCAGGTTATGCGCCGGAGATCCAAAACCAAACCGGGCTTGAGGTATGAAAAAGAGATCTGGAAAAGGAACAGGCAAGGTAAATAAGGGTGCACCCAGCGGGGTTATCATTAGTCTGCTTTTGCACGCAGCGGCGTTTGCTGTAGCGGGTGTTTTTGTGGTGATTACGGTGATGAAGCCGCCGGTACCCGATTTTGTGGCAAAGCCGCTGATGACACGTCCGAAGATGAGTCTTAAACGGCCGATTGTGAAGGTCAAGACCAGTTCGTCGCCCTCGACGGAATCGCGCATTGTAGTTAAGTTAAAAATGGCCAAAATGCCGGAAATTTCCATTCCTGACCTGACAGGAACGGGGGATAATCTGATGAGCGGAATGTGCGGAATCGGAATTGATGACATCGGATTCCTCGATCCCGTAGCATCCAACCCGTTTGGTGATCCAGTGACGACCGGAAATGATTTAGAGGTTACATACTATAATTTTTGCAGAAAACGCAGTGGGGTTCAAAAACTAATCACTGAAAACGAATATTTTGATATTATTCGTCGATTTGTAGAAGGGGATTGGAATACTTCTATGTTTAATTCTTATTATCGTTCTCCCAGGAAGTTGTATGCGCAGACCGTAACTGTTCCGCGGGTTACGTCAATTGCGGCTCCGCTCTGCTTTGGGGAGGATCCTAAATTAAACTACAAATGCTGGGCGGCGCATTATAAAGCAACAATTAAGCATAAGGACGGTATTACGTTTCGTCTTTGGGGGCTGAGCGATAATGTGTTGAATGTGCGAATTAATGATAAGGTGGTCCTTTCCGCCAACGGCTCCTGGGAAGGGAACAACGCTTACTTAATCAATGAGAATTTTCAGGGCAGTGCCCCCGGAAGCAGAACAACTCAGAGTGAAGGTGATAGTGGATCTTACATCGTCGGCAATTCAAAAGAAACGTTGATGGGCAGCGAATGGATTACACTGGAACCGGGGAAAGAATATGATTTCCAAGCCATCACTGGAGATGGACCGGGAGGTCAATTTTATGCGATTCTGCTGGCGGAGGTACAGGACGAATATTACGAGAAAAATGACCGTGGAGTGCCGATCTGGGATCTGTTTGCTACGGCTCCGCTTTCCTGGGAAGCACAGGATAGTATCCTGATGGATTCGGTTGTAGATGATTATAATGTTACAAATATAAGACACTATTTTATTGTTGAATAATGAAATTTTGAATGAAAATCTCGTTGGCAATCCACTTGTTCATAAATAAAGAACTCAAAGATGCGTCGGGGAAATAGATTCGGCTTTGGACGGCTGCAAGCGGAGAAACGATCGATTGGAAAAAATGCCGGTGAACGCATGGATTGATGATGAATGCACTCGCGTGCACCCAACCCTCCGAAGAGTGGTGAATAGGTTCCCGTTTTTGAGTTACGGCTGATGATCCGCTCCGGTCTTATCCCTTCTTTCGCTATTCGCGGGAAAAAACGTCTTTTTTCGAGGGGTTGACCTTCATTTCACCCTTTGTTTCCAAGGGGTCACTCATAAGAAGTTGGGTCAAGTGAAAATAATAATATT
>JAFGWS010000100.1 GCA_016937035.1 Pontiellaceae bacterium | reverse complement strand
CTTGAACGCTGTGTCTTCATACGCCAGAAGAACGAGTTTGCTGCCCTCAGGGGCGGGCTCCTGAGAAACCGCATCCGGCTCTTTTTTCTCTCCGCATCCTATCGCCGTAATTATCAGAAAGAAAAGCAGTAATATTTTATTCATGGAGGTTTCCTATGGTAATCATTCTCGAAACAGTACCTCGAAGGTGCTGTTTCATCAAGGGAGAAGTCGGGAAAATAACGCAGCGCCTCCTAATGGTCGTGATCTCGAACTTTTGCAGCTATATCTGGTCCTTGGACGAATCCGTAGGGACTGTTATTGGAGTTGAAAAGCAGCCTGAGAAACCTTCTCCCATTTTTAATGTTTCTGTGGGAAGTAAAACCTGCGGTTGATGCATCCCCTTTGATGGTTTTTTGGGGGATGCTATTTGAGAATATTGCATGCATTAATCTTTTTGTTCTCATCAAAATGGACCCAAATCCTCGCGCGTCCCGACGTCCGATATTCAAGCATGCCATCAGCTATTTCGGAGGTCGGATTCCCTAGAAATTCTTCGGCTGCCGCCCGGTCTTTTCCAATCAAGTATCCATTGATAATGTCCACACATTCATTTGGTGCTTTAGTTATCAATATGTTCCGCTCCGAAAGAGATGCAGTTATCCAATTGTTATGGAAATCAATTGCTTCTTGTGATTGCTTCTGAGTCTGGCAGCCAGTCAGCAAGGTTGCGATAAGCGCAGTAGTTGTGACTATCTTTTTCATTTCTATACGTGTCCTGACCATATAAGAGAAGCTGATTTCGTCAATCCGGTTATCCCGTCGAAAACCCATTTCGAGTGTTTGAACCGAGCCCTTGGATCTATTTAAACAGCAGCGGTGCAAACTCGTGGAGCGATTTGCGCCAGGTCTGCCATTCGTGGTCGCTCGGATAAGACGCAAACTTAATTTCGAGACCGGCGTCGCGCATTTTTTCAACGGCGGCTTTGGTTGGTTCGATGCGCGGATCGTCATCGCCGCAGGAGATAAAGAGGAGATCCAATTTGTTGTTGAAACTCTTGGCATCCGACAGCAGGCCGGGCATTTCTTTCTCCGCATCAAATCCGCTCGCTTCCCGAATGCCGCCGAAGAGTCCCGAACTGAAAATTCCGACATCAGCAAAAACATCGGTGCTCGACAGTCCAATATAGAACGCCTGACCGCCGCCCATGGAAAGTCCGCACATGGCGCGCGATTTTCGGTTTTGGATCGCCCGGAAATTTTTCTCCACAAACGGAATGATGGCTTCGGTCAGTTCCGTTTTGTAGGGCTGCATGCCCTGCATATTGTAGCCGCCACCGCCGATGCCTAGGTTGGAATTCGGCATGACCACCATCATCGGTACGGCCTCGCCCTTGGCAATCAGATTATCCATGATGATGGCTGTTTTCCCCTGTTCCGCCCAACCGCGATGGTCCTCGCCGCCGCCGTGGTGGATATACATTACCGGGTATTTTTTATTGCTGTCGGTGTTGTAGCCGGGCGGCAGATAAATATTCAGCGGGCGCCAGCTCTGGGTCTGCTCGGAATAGTACGACGTGGAGAGCGTATAGCCGTGCGGTACATCCTTGATGGTATAGAAGTCGCATCCTTCTTCGGGAATTTCAATCGCGCTCGAAACGCGGCTGCATCCGTAGAATGATTCGCTGGCCGGGTCGGAGACATCGACGCCATCGACCACGAGTGAATAATAGTGAAACCCTGGAACTTGCGGATCGGTTTTTCCGGTCCACGTTCCGCTTTCATCCTTCGTGAGCGTATAGGTTTTCCCCAGAGAAATCTGTACGCGCTGCGCCTGTGGAGCATTGATCCGGAACACCACACTCCGGTCCGGCATAATGCGCGGATATCCGTTTGGGTTAATGTTGGTTTCGGGGGCAACGGACCCTTCAGGGAGCGATGCCTGTGTGCGCGGTCCGAACTGCGCCGCCGCCGGGAAGGCCCCGCACAGCGCCAAGAGAGTAAGCCATACAGTTTTTGATGTTTTCATGGTGAAAGAGGTATTGAAAAGGTCGGTTTTTGTCAAGGGCGCCGGCGAAAAAACGGCGTAGAAGCATTGGGGCGTTGCTAAAACACACCGCGTCAAGCTTGACCTGCTCCGCCTGCATGCTTAATCTTCCCGCCTTTTATTCCCGAACGAGGGCTTTAAACACAGGAGACAGCCGATTTATGAACGTTTCAGTTAATGATGCGGGAACTTGCCGCAAGAGGATGACCATCGAAGTTCCGTCCGAAGAGATCGCCAAGGAGCGCGAAGAGACGCTTAAGGCCTACATGCGATATGCGAATATCCCGGGATTTCGCAAAGGGAAAGCCCCCAAAAGTGTGGTGGCTAAAAAATATGCACAGGACATTGATAAGGATCTTCAGGAGCGTGTTCTGCCTAAATATTATCACGAAGCCCTTCAGGAAGCCGGGCTTAAGGTCGTGAACATTATCGACGTTACCGACGTGGTTATTGAAGACGAAAAGCCGGTTACTTTCGATGTAACTGTTGACGTAGAGCCGGAATTCACGCTCCCGAAATATACCGACATTCCCATAAAAGAAGAGAAGGTTTTGATCACGGATGAGCAGGTTCAGGAGTATCTTGACGGCCTTCTTAAACAGTACGCCAACTATGAAGAGGTTGAAGGTAAAGCGGTGGCTGAAGGGGATATGGCTCAGCTGACCTATGAGGCCACGGTCGATGGTCAGCCGCTGCAGGAAGCCATTCCGGAAGCCAAAGGCATTGGTTCCGGGGAAGGGTACTGGGTTTCCGCCGATGACTATGCTTTTATTCCGGGCATGGGCGAAGCGATTGTCGGACTGAGTGTGGGCGATAAGAAAGAAGTGGAAGTCGCTTTTCCCGATACCTTTATGGTCAAGGAGCTCGCCGGTGTTAAAGCGCTCTACAATATTGAAGTTACGGCGGTACGCGAACTCAAGATTCCCGAAATCAATGGGGAGCTCTGCGAAAAACTCCGCGTTGAAGATGAAACCGATCTGCGCCAAAAAATCCGTGCGCAACTCGAGGCGCAGGCCGGTTATGCTGCCCTCAATAATAAGCACGAACAGATCGTTCAATACCTGCTGGATAAGACCACGATGGAGGTTCCTGAAAGCGTCGTGCAGCAGCAGACCCGGAATGTAATGTATGATATTGCCCGGCAGCGTATGTCGCGCGGCATGTCGCAGGAACAGATCGGCGAACAGCAGGCGGAAATACTTAAAGAGGCTGAAGAGCGCGCTCTCGATAATGTGAAGATCCGTTACATCGGTCTCGCGATTGCCGACGAACTCGAATATGTCGCCTCTGCCAACGAGATCAGTGAAGAGATTGCTTCCATGGCTATACAACAGCGGCGGGATGCCCGTGAGCTTCGTAAAGAGATGGAGGAAAACGGAACCCTCGACAGCGTAGGCGAGCAGATCCGCTTTAATAAAGCGATCGATTACATGCTCGAAAACGCAACTATTCAATAAGCTTTCTGTACCCTGAGAGAACTGGATTATTGGGTTGATGAGTCGCCTCATTGATTCAATAATCCTTTCATTCATTTAACAAAGGAACCTGTCATGAATGAAACGGCACAAATGCTCGTACCCATGGTCG
>JAFGWS010000099.1 GCA_016937035.1 Pontiellaceae bacterium | reverse complement strand
CTTGAACGCTGTGTCTTCATACGCCAGAAGAACGAGTTTGCTGCCCTCAGGGGCGGGCTCCTGAGAAACCGCATCCGGCTCTTTTTTTTCTCCGCATCCTATCGCCGTAATTATCAGAAAGAAAAGCAGTAATATTTTATTCATGGACGCTTCCTTTTATATATTGTTATCAAAACAGTACCTCGTCGGTGCTGTTTATTCAAGAAAGAAGTTGGGGGAAAAGTCATTGCGTGGCACCTCCGGAAGAATACAGAGGTCGGGTCGATTACGTAGCGCCTCCTAATGGGCAGACCGCCTAAAGGCGGAACTGCAAACAGATGAGGGCCTGCAACAAAAATGGTCTAATGTTCAACATGTCCGATACAGCCGCCGCTATGTCGGTGAGGCTCTTATGTGGACTAAGCATCTTGCGTCGTATTCGCTCGGCATGAACACAAACGCGCTCCCGCAGACGGGAAGCGCGTTCCACACCTTTCATGGTGTTGTAGTGCGTGCTTCCCGTCTGCGGGAGCGCGTTTGTGTTCATGCAGCCTTTGGAAAATGGGCCTGCAATCGTTTTCTTATATTCCAGCCGAGTTGCATACGGCGCGCTCTCCGAGTGGGTCATCCCGGAAGGGATGGTTCGCCGAGCCGTCCTCAGGGGGACCACGCAGGGTGTTGCTGAACAATCGATCCCTGTATAAAGTCAGCTTTGGTTTAGCAGAGAACCTTAGATGGATTAATGAAACAACAAGGGTGCAAAATCGTGGAGCGATTTGCGCCACGTCTGCCATTCGTGGTCGCTCGGATAGGATGCAAACGTTATTTCGAGACCGGCGGCACGCATTTTTTCAACGGCGGCTTTGGTCGGTTCAATACGCGGATCATCATCCCCGCAGGAGATAAAGAGCACATCGAGTTTTTCATTAAAGCTCTTTGAATCCGACAGCAGGCCGGGCATTTCCTTTTCTGCGTCAAATCCGTTTGCTTCCCGGATGCCGCCGAAGAGTCCCGAACTAAAAATTCCGACATCGGCAAACACATCCGTGCTCGACAGTCCAATGTAGAAAGCCTGGCCTCCGCCCATGGAAAGTCCGCACATGGCGCGCGATTTTCGGTCTTGGATCGCCCGGAAATTTTTCTCCACAAAGGGAATGATGGCCTCGGTCAGTTCCGTTTTGTAGGGCTGCATGCCCTGCATATTATAGCCGCCACCGCCGATGCCAAGGTTGGAATTCGGCATGACCACAATCATCGGTACGGCCTCGCGCTTAGCAATCAGGTTATCCATGATGATGCCTGTTTTGCCTTGTTCGGCCCAGCCGCGATGGTCTTCGCCGCCGCCGTGGTGGATATACATTACCGGATATTTTTTGTTGCTGTTGGTGTTGTAGTCGGGCGGGAGATAAATATTCAGCGGACGCCAGCTTTTGGTCTGTTCGGAATAGTACGATGTTGAGAGCGTATAGCCGTGCGGTACATCTTGAATGGTGTAGAAGTCGCAGCCTGCTTCAGGAATTTCAATTGCGCTCGATACGCGGCTGCATCCGTAAAATGATTCGCTGGCCGGGTCGGATACATCGACGCCATCGACTATCAGTGAATAGTAGTGAAAACCTGGAACCTGTGGATCGGTTTTTCCGGTCCACGTCCCGCTTTCATCTTTCGTGAGCGTATAGGTTTTTCCCAGAGAAATCTGTACGCGTTCCGCCTGCGGAGCATTCACCCGGAACACCACACTCAGGTCCGGCATAATGCGCGGATACCCGTTTTGGTTAATGTTGGTTTCCGGAGCAATGGAACCTTCGGGGAGCGAGACTTGTGTCCGCGGTCCGAACTGCGCCGCTGCAGGAAAGGCCCCGCACAGCGCCAAGAGAGTGATCAATACCGTTTTTGATGTTTTCATGGTCAAAGACGTATTGAAAAGAACGGTTTTTGTCAAGGATGACGCCGCAAAAACGATGCGGGATCAATCCACAGATTATTCAGATTTTCACTGATTCTGAAGGTGAATATGTTATCTAAGGCGGCGAATCCCTGATCAATAGATGATATTAAACAAAACAATTGAGACAGAATGATTTTTGAGCAATTCAGTCCAGCGTTTGGCAATATTCAATGTCGGTGTTATCGAACGTGAGTCGGCCGAGCCTAAGGCGCACGGATTTTTCCCTGCCGGTTGGAGCAATCAGATCTTCGAGCATTAATTTGCCCTCAAACTCTTCCGGCCAGCCCTTTAGTCGCAGTCGTACGTGTCGGTTGAGTGCAATGTGGAAGCGCTCTTCGAGCATTCGAACGGCTTCGAACTGTTCCGATTTAAAGTCAAACCATCCCGTTTCTGCTTTGTTCACAGGGAATTCCAGCAGGCGGTCCGCTGAAAAATCAAAATCAAGCTGGTTTGGATCTTTCTTCATCGGAAAGGTTCTCTGAATATAGTGGTTTGAACAGATTTTCAAGATCAGTTTGTTCCCAGCGCGAGAGTACTTTTTTTTGATCGCCAAGCAGACCGTCAATCAACCCCTTTTTCTTTTCCTGCATTTCGAGCACGGTTTCCTCGATGGTGCCGGAAGCAATGAGTTTGTAGACAAAGACCGGTTTGTCCTGACCGATTCGATGGGCGCGGTCGGTGGCCTGGTTTTCCGCCGCCGGATTCCACCAAGGGTCAAAATGAATGACGGTATCGGCCGCAGTGAGATTCAGTCCGGTTCCGCCGGCCTTGAGGCTGATTAAAAAGACGGGCACCCGCTCTGCCTGAAACTCGGCGACCGGTGTTTTCCGGTCTTTTGTGCTGCCGGTGATTTTGACGAAATCAATCTTAAGGGTATTGAGCATGGATTCGATCAGGCGGAGCATGGAGGTGAATTGAGAAAAGATCAGAATTCGGCGACCTTCGGGAATCATTTCCTGCAGGAGTTCGCGCAGCGTGTCGAGTTTGGCGGATTCATTAATGCCTTTGGCGGCCTCCAGCTTAAGCAGTTGAGGATGGCAGCAGACCTGCCGCATCTTTAACAGCGCGTCGAGAACGATAATGTGAGAGCGCTCCAGTCCCTTGTTTTTTACGGCCTGCTGCACTTGTTTTTCGGTGGCGGCGCGGACGGTTTCGTAGAGTTCCTTCTGTGTGGGCGTCAGCTCAATATGTCGCACCATTTCTGTTTTTGGAGGGAGTTCTTGGGCCACTTCATTTTTGGTTCGTCGCAGTATGAAGGGAGCAATTCGTTGGGCCAGAAGACCGCGTATAACGGTGTTTCCTGTCTTTTCTATGGGGGCACGGAAATATTTTCGAAAAACACCGTGCGTGCCGAGCAGTCCGGGAATGACAAAGGAGAAGAGCGACCATAGCTCATCAAGATGATTTTCGATCGGTGTGCCTGTGAGTGCAATTCGCTGATGGGCGTTAAAGAGGCGTACGATACGTGCGGCAATCGTTTTGTGATTCCGGATAAATTGTGCTTCATCGAGAATCAACAGGTGAAATCGATGTTTCAGCAGTTCCTCGCCGTCGCGCGCCAGCAGAGGATAGGAGGTGATGATCAGATCATACTGCGCAAGGTTTTCGAAATGGTCAGCTCGACCCGATCCGTGCGAGACATGAACACGGAGCGACGGGGCAAATTTTGCGGCTTCCGCCTCCCAGTTATACAACACACTCGTCGGCGCGGTAATCAGGCACGGGGCGTCCATCCGCCCACTCCCTTTTTCCACGAGAACATGTGCCAGCGCCTGAACCGTTTTCCCCAAGCCCATGTCATCGGCCAGCACGGCTCCGAATCCGGCGCTGCGCAGGAGCTGGAGCCAGTTGAGGCCTTCGCGCTGATAATTCCGCAGGTCGGCTTTCAGCGTGCGCGGTTTTCGTACCTTCGGCGCATTGGTGATTTGGGCCAGTTCGGCGGCGGCAGATTTTAGATTTTCCGGCAACTGGGTTTGGAACTCTTTCATCTCGGGGAGACGCGCCAATTCCATTGCGCGTACCCATGGCAGTTCCAGCGCTAGACCATTTTCGATCAGCGCATCTTTGTTGAGCAGTTCCAGCAGGGCGGCGGTCAGTAACTCAATCCGCTCCTGTGGAATGGCCACTTTTCGTCCGTCATCGAGTTCCAGATAATTGTTCGTTTGGCGGCCTTGGAGGCGGGCCAAAAGGAAGGGGAGAATGTTGATGCGCCGATCCGACAGTTTAAAGCCGACCTGCGCCGAAAACCGCCCTTCAGCACCTTCTTCCAAGTCAATGTACCAGCTCTTTGGAGACAGAACGGAGAGCTGAAACGCAGGTTCCATCTCTACCTTCCATCCCTGCGTTTCCAACAGCGGTAGAGTCAGCTCAATAAACAGCAACCATTCCGGGTCGGAGTCAATGGTTTTCCATGAACTACGCGGGTCGGAGGCATCGATCCAGTGATAGACGGAAGTGAGCTTGCGCAGTTGTGGAATGTTGAGTCGTTCGAGCAGTTGTGCTTCTTTAGCGCGGTCCCTTCGGATCTTTTCATTGCCGCAGTCGATCAACTCTTCCGAGGCGTCGAATGGAATGCGAACGTTTTTATATTCAAACTGCACACGCAGGCCATGCACCGGCTCGGTTGTTCCGGCATAAAAATAGTTCTTCTTAAACCGATCATGCGGCAACGTCCACAGGGAGAGTACCCCGATGGGGTTTCCCGGTCTTTCGGTTTGAGTTTCCAAAGAAAAGTCAGTCGGCGAGGGCATCGATTTTTTCTTTTAGGTCTTCCATGAAATTGTCATAGGCGTCGGGATCCGGCGCGGTACGCCGTCCTTCTTCCGCACAGTCCATCGCGCTCTGTTTCGCGTCGGGACCGCCTTCCCTCAAAATGGTGCGGATCAGGTTGAACCGAGCGATCAGATTCTCCGGGTTGAGAGACAGCGCCTTACTCAGATCAACACGGGCCTGTAAAACCTGATCCTTTTCGAGGCGTATAATTCCTCTTGCGGAAAGGAGGTCACCATGGAGCGTTGGCGATAGTCCTGAAAATTTGTCCAGCATCCAGCATACGGCGGCATCGGCTTCTGAGAGTGCCGCCGAGTTGTCCACGTATAGCTGATAAATCAGTCTGCAAAAATCACTTATCCATTCATGCAGCGGGGTGCATCCTATGAAGAGCCGTTTGTGTTCAACGGTTTTCAATGTAACGGTTCCGTTGCCCAGCAGGGGACGAAGTTGTTCTGCACAGTGAATCCAGCAGGCTAGTTGCTGAAGCGAATCACCATACTCTTCTGCGAACAAGTAGCCCGCCAACATAAAGTCGCTTGCGTGCTGGTCTTTCGTTGCGATCAGGTTTTCCTGATAACTGATTCTGGAAAAACGCGCTCGGACAACCGTGCTGTCACAGCAGCACTTTTTGAATTTTTTCCCGCTTCCGCAGGGGCAGCGTTCGTTGGGGCCGATGTTATCGGGCGGGACAATGCTGAACTCGTCAAACTCTTCAATAATTTCCAAGAGCTCATCCGATTTGTTCAGTGTTTCTTTAAAAGAAAACCACTCTTCCTCCCATTGATCATCCAGAATCCATTCCCGAATGGCAAGCAGTTCATCTTCGGCGTTAACGGGTTCGTCCAAATCGAAGCATCCATCAGTGGAATTTATTCCTGCCAGAATAATTTCGATAAACTCGCGGCGTTTGTCGTTTGGAGACCAAGATGTTGTTTGAGTGTCGACGATCTCTTTCAGTTCATCGGGCATAATCAGCGCAGCAGCATGCGCCAGAGCAGCGAACGGGGATTTTTCGCTTTTCTCGCGAAAATTATTTTTCAGTTCGGCTGCAAACCATTGTTTTTGATCTTCAGACTGCCATCGCTCGTTTGGGCGTTTGTTTGCCAGAGCATAAATAACGGTGCTTATCGCACTTTCAGAGCGTGATTTGTCGCAGTAATACCCCTTCAGCTGCTCCACCGTGGCGCAGGCGTTCAGGATACGTCCCATTTGGTGAATCGGAAGAAATCCGGTTACAGGCATTAACTCGTCGTCTTCAGGGATGTCCAGAATCTCCATAAGGAGAGGGAATAACCGTTGTTCTTTCAGCTCGGCGCAGAGCAGGATTCCAACAAAAAAGAGAACCGGCGGAACTTCAGTTATGCCGAAAAGATTTTTTCCGGCGGATTCAATTTCTTGCTTCAGAATTGGGAAGGCCTCGCCCCAGTGCTCTCGAAGAAGCTGAATCGGGGCTGAAATATCCGCATTGTCCCAGCTGAATTGGGACAACGCGTCGTGAATGGATTTCAACGTATTCATGCATCACGTCCTATACGCCGTATAAGGTCGACTTAAACGGCTTCACGAGCGCGTCGATATCGACTTCAATGGCGTCTTTGACGATGAGTTTTTTGGAATCGTTCGAGGTGCCGATTTTCTGCACCGGCAAGCCGGCGAAGAGCGCTTCAAATGCGGCGGCCTTTTTCGGCGCAACGGAGACGATAAATCGGCTGTTCGATTCAGAGAATAACTGCGTGGCCGCATCAAATTCTCCAACGACCGACAAATCCACGTCCGCGCCGAGCTGTCCGCCGATGCACATGAGCGCCAGCGAAACGGCCAGTCCGCCCTTGGTTGGCGTGGTAGCCGACTTCAGCAGTTCGGCGTCGGTCGCTTTGTTCATGGCGGCGTAGATCTTCAGTGCGGTTTTGCCGTCTACGGTCGGTACGTTACCGCCATAGTTTTCCGGCGCACCCTGCGCTTCGGCGAGCAGGCGATAATAAGCGGAGGCTCCCAGCTCATCCTTGGTTTCGCCGATTACATAAATCACATCGCCGGCATTTTTGAGCGGCATGGTGACCGCTTTTCTGACGTCGTCGATCTGCCCGAGCGAGGAGATCAGCAGCGTCGGCGGAATCGAGATCTTCTTGCCGCCGCGAGTTGAATCGTTTTTGCACGAGTCTTTGCCGGAAACCGCGGGGGTTTTGTAGAGCGTGGTGTAGTCGTAGAGCGCCTTATTGGAGCGGACGAGCTGCGCCATCTTGTACGCGCCATCAGGCGTTTTTTTGGACTCCACCGGGTCGGGCCAGCAGAAGTTGTCGAGAATCGCAATGCGGTCGAGCGCGCCGCCGACGGCAATAATGCGCCGCACAGCTTCGTCGATCACCGACGCGGTCATGTGATAGGTGTCGATATCGGAGAACCACGGATTGATCCCTTCAGCGAGCACCGCGCCGCGGTTGCTCTCGTATTCAATCCGCATAATGGTGGCGTCCGATGGCACATCGGCATTCACGCCGACATACGGTTTAACCACGCTCAGTCCCTTCACTTCGCCGTCATAGATGCGGCTCTTAAATTCACGCGAGCAAATGTTCAGATCGCCCATCAGCTGGGTCAGCGTTTCGGAATAGTCGCTCTGTTTCTCGACGACCGGCGCCGGAATGGTCGGTGTCTTCCATACGCCCGGCATCACCAGCGTCGGGCAGCCGGTTTCGTAGAGGAAATCCATATCGAGGCTGGCGATCACCTTGCCGTCGTAT
>JAFGWS010000098.1 GCA_016937035.1 Pontiellaceae bacterium | reverse complement strand
ATACGACGGCAAGGTGATCGCCAGCCTCGATATGGATTTCCTCTACGAAACCGGCTGCCCGACGCTGGTGATGCCGGGCGTATGGAAAACGCCGACCATTCCGGCTCCGGTCGTTGAGAAGAAATCAGACTATTCCGAAACGCTGACCCAGCTGATGGGCGATCTCAACATTTGCTCGCGCGAATTTAAAAGCCGCATCTATGACGGCGAAGTGAAGGGTCTGAGCGTGGTGAAACCATATGTCGGTGTGAATGCCGATGTGCCGTCGGACGCCACCATTATGCGGATTGAATACGAGAGCAACCGCGGCGCGGTGCTCGCGGAGGGGATCAATCCGTGGTTCTCCGATATCGACACCTATCACATGACTGCATCGGTGATCGACGAAGCCGTTCGGCGCATCATTGCCGTCGGCGGCGCGCTCGACCGCATTGCGATTCTCGACAACTTCTGCTGGCCCGACCCGGTGGAATCTGAAAAGACGCCCGACGGCGCGTATAAAATGGCGCAGCTCGTCCGCGCCAACAAGGCGCTCTACGACTACACCACGCTCTACAAAACCCCTGCGGTTTCCGGCAAAGACTCGTGCAAAAACGACTCCACGCGCGGCGGCAAGAAAATCTCGATTCCGCCGACGCTGCTGATCTCCTCGCTGGGACAGATCGACGACGTCTCCAAAGCGGTCACGATGCCGCTCAAAAATGCCGGCGATGTGATTTATGTGATCGGCGAAACAAAGGATGAACTGGGTGCCTCTGCTTATTACCGCATGCTCGCCGAAGCGCAGGGCGCGCCGGAAAACTATGGCGGAAATGTCCCTACCGTAGACGGCAAAACCGCACTGAAGATCTACGCCGCCATGAACAAAGCGACCGACGCCGAACTGCTGAAGTCGGCTACCACGCCGACCAAGGGCGGACTGGCGGTATCGCTGGCGCTCATGTGCATCGGCGGACAGCTCGGCGCCGACGTGGACCTGTCGGTCGTCGGAGAATTTGATGCGGCCACGCAGTTGTTCTCCGAATCAAACAGCCGATTTATCGTCTCCGTTGCGCCCAAAAATGCGGCCAAGTTTGAAGCGCTCTTCGCCGGACTTCCGGTGCAGAAAATCGGCACCGCGAATGATTCCAAAAAACTCGTCGTTAAAGACGCCGTTGAAGTCGATATCGACGCGCTGGTTAAACCGTTTAAGTCCACCTTGCACGGCGTATAAAGCGCGGTTCAAAGAAGCATTTTGGGGTCTATCTCCGATTCAGCACAACGGAGCAAGATGCTTCCGTCTACATTTTGCGCAGCAAGCTGCGGGGTATTTAGAGCATTTATCCTTTCAAAAACGGCCATGCTTAATACTCTGCGGACAAGGATGTTATTGACTGAAAAGACGCTAAAAAAAGCTGAACTCTTCTCTTCGCGTCTTTGCGGTCATTTTCTGCTGAGGAGCCGTGTTAGCAACATCACTTAATGGTCCGTTCGGAATAATATTAAGAAGTCTTTCTCTGCTTGTTTTCATATTGACAAAGAAGGTGAGATCGAGCACAAACTCCAAAAAGTGGATCAGGAGGCTGCACCTCCAGTTTTAACAAGGGAAAATACTCCCTGAAAGGAGCGATGATGGAAATGGGCATATTATCACTTATGATGGTTCTTTTGCTGGGCGGATCTCTTCCGCTACAAAACACGGCGGACACCGCCAAACCTGTACAGATCGTTCAAACCGAACAACCGGTTCGGGCGGAATTAACTCAGCTGGATCTGGACGGAAACTTCCTGCTCTTTATGGACACCTCCTCCATGAAGGCGCGGATCAATCAATATATTGATCTGGTCGCCGATATGGCCAAAATGGAAGTGCCGGAAGAGCAGGTGAACAGTATTGCCGGTTTGGTGAAGAAGGGTCTCGACGATACCGGCCTCCTCTCCGTGGATTCCTATGCAATGAGTATGAAGCCTCTGGAAAACGGTCTTACCCGCACCATCAGCGTGCTGGATTATGGCGCGGAGGATGCGGACACCATTTTGTGGCGCGTTCTGGCCTCAGAACCTCGAGAACTCAAGGGGATTCAATATGCTCCGGCGGACGCGGTTCTGGTGGAAAATTCCACCGCCGGACTGAACGAAATATGGAAAATTTTCAAGGAGGTTACCTCCGACTATCTGCCGCCCGAACAACAGGCGATGCTCAACGAACAAATCGGCATGGTGGAAATGATGATCGGTGCGGAACTGTCTGAGCTGTTTGGATCGCTGGACAATGAAATCCTCGTCTCCATTCAGCTTTCCGATATTAGAAAATGCGTCATTCCAATCGATGATGATGTAACGCTGACGCTTCCTGAACCCAGCGCCATGATCGGGCTGCAGACCAAAAACCCGATGATCAGCGCACTGATTCTGCAACAGCTGAAACGAGCCGAGGCTCCGCTGACCGAAGTCGAGGTGGATGGTTTCACGCTCCACACGATCTATCTTCCGATGCCGCTTCCGCTCTCGTTTGCTCCGACCCTCGTGCAGACCGATGACTATCTGCTGATCGGGACCAACCCCGAAACGATCGCCAAAGCACTGGAGAGCCGCAAAAAGAAAAACGGACTGATCTCCGTTCCGGAATATAAAAAGCTACTGGCCGATGCCCCGGCAAAGGTCAGCGCCGTCAGCTATCTCTCGCCGCGCTTCATGGAAGAGTATAAAGCGGCCATGACCCAGCTTGTGGAAAGTATTGATGAGGAAGAACTGGATACCCTGTTTAATATGATATTCAGCAACATGCGGGAGATTCAGGGGGGTAAATATATGCTCAAGACGCCCACCGGAATTTATTCCAGATCGTACAGCAACATGGCTGCCAATCCCGGCGAACTCATCGCTACCGCGGGTGTCGGCTATGTCGGATTGCTGGGGGCCATCGCTGTGCCGAGTATCTCGAGCAGATCGGATAGTGCCCGAACTGCGGAAGGTCGCGCGAACTTGTCGTCGCTTAATGTGGCAGTCATGGAATATCAAATGATGAATGGGGAATATCCCAGCAGTTTGAACGATCTCTTAGATGAATCCATCGGCGGACCATATCTCCGGGGTGTAGAAGTTCTCTTTGACCCATGGGGCAATCCGTATTCTTTCTGTGCTCCGGGAACGCATAATACACACAGCTTTGATCTTTGGTCGGTTGGGCATGAAGATGAGATTAACAATTGGGATTAATTCAATAGGGCACTCATTTAAGGGGCGACTACGCTCATAATCTGATTCGCTTCAGCAGGAACGAGATTATGCTGACGAACAGGATAATGTTTCGATACAAGGAAGCCTAACGAAGTGCCATTCGAGACCATTCCCAACCTAATAACCACTCCATTGAAAGGAATAATGATGAGAAGGACGCTGCTGCCCATTGTTTTGTCCGGCATTGTTTTAACCGGTTGCAAACCCGAACCTGCTGCAGAAAAAGAAACTCAGACCGATCAAACCGTGCGGCAGGAGCTGACCCAACTGGATCTGGACGGCAATTTCCTTCTCTTCATGGATACCTCCGGATTGAAAAAAAGCATTGATCAATTCATTGACACCGTTGCCGACATGGCCAAAACCGAAGTGCCTGCGGCGCAGGTGGACGGAATTGTCAACTTAGTGAAAAAGGGAATTGACGAGAGCGGGCTGCTTTCGATCGACACGTGTGCCATGAGTACAAAGCCGCTCGAAAACGGGCTTACCCGCAGTATCAGCGTGTTCGACTATGGAAAAGAAGATGCCGACACCCTGCTCTGGCGCGTTCTGCTTTCCGAACCCAAGCTTCTGAAAGGGGTTCAATATGCACCGGCGGATACTGTTTTTTTGGCCGATACGACTACCGGCCTGAGTGAAATCTGGAACATCTTTAACGAGGTTACTTCCGACTATCTCCCGCCGGAGGCGCAGACAGAACTTAAAGAACAGATCGCCATGCTCGAAATGATGGTCGGCACCGAGTTTGACGAACTGTTTGGATCGCTGGAAAACGAAATTCTCTTCTCCCTCCAGCTCTCCGAAACGGAAAAATGCGTAATTCCGGTTGATGGCACAACGCTCACCATTCCTGAGCCGAGTGTCATTATCGGCCTTCAGACCAAAAACCCCATGCTCAGTTCACTGATCCTCGAGAAGCTGAAACAGGCCGAAGCTCCGCTGACAGAAGTCGAGGTGGATGGATTCACGCTCCACACGATCTATCTGCCCATGCCGCTTCCGCTCTCGTTTGCCCCGACCCTCGTGCAGACCGATGACTATCTGCTGATCGGCACCAACCCGGAAACCATCGCCAAAGCGCTGGAAAGCTATAGAAATAAAAACGGGCTGATCGCCGATGCAAGGTACAAAAAGCTATTGGCCGATGCTCCGGAAAAAGTCAGCGCCGTCAGCTATCTTTCTCCCCGCCTAGGAAAGGCCTATAGCGACGTCGTAAGCCAAATCATTGAAGAGAGCACAAAAGAAGAAATGGCCTCGCTTTTAAAAACCTATTTTGAAAATACAGTGGAGGTTCAATTCGGCAAATATGTGCTCAAAACTTCGACCGGAATCTATGCAAAAACCTACAGCAGCAACACGCTTAATCCCGGCGAAGTCATCGCTTCCGCCGGCGCAGGTTGTGTCGGCATGATGGCCGCCATTGCCATCCCCAGCTTCCAAAAAGCCCGCTCAAATGCCATCGAAAGGTCCTGCGAAAGCAATCGCCGTCTTATTCAGGCGACTAAGCAACAGTGGGCAATAGACAACGGAGAAATGGGGAATGCACAGCCCACCGCTGCCGACCTTGATGAATATATAAGAGGCGGATTCGATGCTCTTCAGTGCCCTGCCGGCGGAACTATCGAAATCAACCCCTTAGATGAAGAGCCCAGCTGCTCCATTCACGGTTCGCTGGATTATTAATCTCAATTTCCCCTTTCAGAAAGAGGGCATGGTCGGTGCACTGCCGGCCATGCCCTCGCCTTTTTTATATTGAAGCTCGCATCAACGGCTATCGGCTGATCGTTCGAATCCCCGACTACTTATATTTTTGATCCATTTGGCTGAGGTCGTCGTGCATCAATCCTTCTTCGTCGTAGGAGACTGGAGCAATGAAGCAGTCCCTTATCTTGTCGTGGTCGCGATCCCGATACTTGCACCAGATGTGATACCAATGGTCTTTCCAGACAAAGAAATCGCCGTGCGCCCAGCCGGTTTCGAGCCCCCAGCCCTCGCCGACCATTCCTTTGGTTTCATACGGGCCGTAAATGTTTTTCGATGTGGCGTAGTAGCCCGAGCAGGTCAGATAATAGAGTCCGTTGTGCTTATGCAGGGAATTCTTATCCATGAACGGGAAGTGGGAGGTCCGCTTGATATCAAGAACGCGCGGCTCTTCTGCCAGTTCCAGCAGTGAATCTTTTAGCTTGGCGATCTTATAGGTTTCGGTTCCCCAGATGATGTACGGCGTGTTGTCATCATCCGTAAAAATGGTCGGGTCGTAGGATTCAACCAGCGGTTTACCGAGCGCGTCACTATACGGGCCTTCGGGTTTGGATGCGACCATCACGCCGGTATCCTTATCGCGATTTGAGAAAAACCAATAATATTTGTCGTTACGCTTCACAATATCGCCCGCCCAGCAGCTGGTGCTTCCCTTGCCCATATAGGTGTCATCCGGAAGAATCGTGCCGACGAGCTCCCACTTCTGGAGATCTTTGGAGCGGTGAATCCGCCAATCGGGCATCACCCATTCCGACTTCCCGAAACCGACATCGTGGCCGGAAAAGATGTAGCAGACATCGTCGACGACCAATACATGCGGGTCGGACATACCGGGATCATCCAGCACCGGGTTTTTGATTTTGAACTTTGGTTCCTTTTCAGGCTCCGCTTCGGCGACAGCGACCTCCTCGCCAAACAGGCGGAAAGGTTTCAGGAGCAGTGAACCTGCGGCTGAGCAGGCGAGTGTTTTAATCAGCGTTCTTCTGTGTATTTTCATTATGCATCTTCCTGTGTTAATGGCTGAGCATCTTCCTTTTTCGAGACCGACGGATGCATTTTACCGTCCGTAGTTTCCCTGTACCCCACAAGCCCTGCTCACTGCATCTTGCGGATACGAACGTCGATGCCGGGTTCCTCCTTCATCAATTCCAGCAGTTTTGTCGTATCCGTGTTCCCATAGTGGTAGGGATAGAGAATGGCGGGCCGCAAAGTCTTGGCGGCATCGGCCACCATTTCCGGGGTCATGGTGTAGGGCAGGTTCATCGGCAGGAACGCAATCTTGATGTTCTTGAGCGCCTTCATCTCGGGCGTATTTTCGGTGTCACCCGCAACGTACACGCGCGTGTCGCCGAAGGTCAGCACGTAGCCGTTTCCTGCACCCTTTGGATGGAAGGGCTGAGCACCGTTCTCTTTGGCAATGTTGTAGGCGGGGACCGCTTCGATCAGGATGCCATCAACGGTATTTGTCTCCCCGTTCTTCATCACAGTTGCGTTCTCGACCTTACCCTTGCAGCTTTCGGCGATCAGCACGGTCGTGCCTTCCTTGCGGACCTGGCCAAGCGCTCCGGCATCGAGGTGGTCGGAAT
Organism: Pontiellaceae bacterium; assembly: GCA_016937035.1. The sequence goes on along the minus strand of JAFGWS010000098.1, from coordinate 17,887 downwards.
GGCTGTGCGTGATCAGGATCAGATCGGCCTTGGGCAGCGCTGCATAGTCGGCCACGCGGCTGTAGGGATCGACGTGGATCACCTTCCCGTCGAACTTAAACATGACGGTTCCGTGCCCGAGAAATGTAATCTCCAGATCGCCGGACGAGGTCTTGTGCAGATCGACCTCGTGCTTGCTTTCCGTCTTCTGCTGTTGCGGCTCTTGCTGCTGTTGCTCCTGTGCAAGGAGTGGCGTACATGCACACACCACGAACAATGCGACCAAACGTAGAAACCTGTTCACGACACACCTCCCGGGTTCAAACCATCAAACCAACAACCATTTGCCCGCCGTTGCGAGCATGGTCGGTATGGAGTCTAGATGAAAGAGTGTGCATGTCAAGCATGCGGCGTTGCCTGCATTTGCGGCAACGCCAACTACGCTATGGCGTTCTGCGGCTGTTTGGACTCGTTTCCGTTGGTGGTCATATCCCGGAAGCGGGCCTGTGTGTTGACGAGACGGAAGATGACCAGCTCGGTTCCTTCGGGCATGTTGGACTTCAGCCCCTGCACCCAAGGGCGTTCCTGAATAAACCGGTTGGTGAGTGCCGAATCTTCAAAAATCATCGGCCTAAAAAAGTTGCTCTGACCGCTGTGGTGAGGAAACGGGTACTTGCAGCAAATTCAGCAGTTAAAAATCCTGATTTTTCTGTTGTCGATTAACACCGTTGCTTACCCGATTGCGGATCGTGTACAATGCTGTTATTCTGGCTTGGTGATGGACGGAAGATGATTATAAGCTCCGCTTCCAAAAACCTGAGAGGAAGAGAACACATGTTGAAGCTGGCAATATTCGGATCGGGATCTGGAACAAACTGTCAGGCCATTATTGATGCGGTGGAGGCGGGCACGCTGAAGGCGGAAATCTGCTGTGTGCTGGCCGATGTGGAGGATGCTTATATTCTGGAGCGCGCCCGCAAACATAATATCCCGGCGATCTATTTTGACTGTGCACCGTTTAAAACAAAACTCGACGGCGCGGCCGAGGAGCGCGTGCTGGAAATTCTGAAGGAGCATGACGTCAATTTTATTGCGCTGGCGGGCTTTATGCGGATTGTCAAAGATGGACTGCTCAACGCCTACGAAGGCCGCATGATCAACATTCATCCCTCGCTGCTCCCCAGCTTCCCAGGACTCGACAGCGGAAAGCAGGCGTTTGATTACGGCGCAAAATTTACAGGCTGCACGGTCCATTATGTCGACGCGGGCGTTGATTCCGGTGCGATTATTAATCAGAAATGCGTGGCGATTGAAGACGACGATACGCTCGATTCGCTGATGCAGAAGATTCACGAACAGGAGCACATCGCTTTTCCCGAGGCGCTGCGCTGGATTGCCGAGGAGCGGCTTCAGCACGACGGACGGAGAATCCGATTGAAGGAACAGCCATGACGCTGGACTTTTATCAGGTTGATGCATTTACGGACGATCTCTTTTCGGGCAACCCGGCCGCTGTTTATCCCTTGAAGGAGTGGCTGGCGGACACTTATCTTCAGGCGATTGCGGCGGAGCATAACCTTTCGGAAACAGCGTTCTTTGTTCCGGAAGGCGGAGGCTATCACCTGCGTTGGTTTACTCCGGCAGCAGAAGTTGCTCTATGCGGCCACGCCACGCTGGCGAGCGCGCATATTATCTTCAGCACATTGGAGCCACAGCAGGACAACATTCGTTTTTCATCGCTCAGCGGCTCGCTTTGGGTGCGACGCGAAAATGACCGACTGACGCTGAATTTCCCGGCGCAGGTGCTACCGATGAGCGAAGCCGCGCAGGATGTCGTCAATAAGCTGGGCGTTCACCCTGTTGAAATACTGCAGGGCGATGACTATCTTGTTGTGCTTGAAAGCGAAGACGAGGTGGTCGCATTAAACCCGAATTCGCACCAAATTTCGCAAATTGAGTGCAGAGGCATTTGTGTGACCGCCCCCGGAAACAGCGTTGATTTTGTGAGCCGCTTTTTTGCACCGCGCCTCGGGATCGATGAAGATCCGGTAACCGGATCTGCTCATTGCTACCTCACGCCTTACTGGAGCGATCGCCTCGGAAAAACGGAACTGACGGCACGTCAGCTCTCCAAACGCGGCGGCACGCTTTGGGTTAAAATCGACGGCGACCGTGTTTATATCTCCGGCAACGCCGTTACCTATTCAAAGGGACAGGCATTTTTATAATCGCCATCAAATAACCATGGAAAATCAACTGCTGCATCTTGGGTGGAAGGAATGGTGTGCGCTGCCCGATCTGGGTCTTCCGGCCATTAAAGCCAAGGTGGATACCGGCGCAAAAACCTCGGTCTTGCATACGTTCCAGATAGAGCCGTTCACCGACAACGGACGCGAATTTGTGCGTTTCTGGGTCCATCCGCTCCAACGCAACGAAACGCTCGTGCGCGAATGCGTTGCACGGCTGAAGGATCAGCGGATGGTCAGCGATTCCGGAGGCCATAAAGAACAGCGCTATGTGATTGAAACCTCGGTCCAAATCGGGAATATGCTCCGACAAATTGAGATATCGCTGACCAACCGGGACACCATGCTCTTCCGCATGCTGCTCGGTCGACGGGCCATGCAGGGAGCCGTACTGGTAAATCCGTCCGCTTCCTATATCAACGGTCGGCTCAGAGCAAAACGGCTGTACGGTCTGGTTTGATGATGGAGAACTGAAAATGAAAATTGCTATTTTATCGCGCAACTCAAAGCTGTATTCGACCCGCCGACTGAAAGAGGCGGCCTTGAAGCGCGGCCACGAGGTGCAGATCATCGATGTGCTGCGCGCCTACATGAATATCACATCGCACAACCCCACCATCCATTACAAAGGCGAACCGCTGGTCGATTTTGATGCCGTAATCCCGCGAATCGGCGCATCCGTCACCTTCTACGGTGCGGCCGTATTGCGGCAGTTTGAAATGATGGAAGTCTACCCGCTCAACGAATCCGTTGCCATCACACGCTCCCGCGATAAACTGCGCTCGCTCCAACTGCTCTCGCGCAAGGGCATCGGCCTTCCGGTGACCGGATTTGCCAGCAAGCCGGACGACATTAAAGATATGATCAAAATGGTCGGCGGCGCACCACTGGTCGTCAAACTATTGGAAGGAACGCAGGGGATCGGCGTAGTACTGGCCGAAACACAGAAAGCCGCTGAAAGCGTAATCGAGGGCTTCATGGGGGTCAAAGCCAATATTCTGGTGCAGGAATATATCAAAGAAGCCAAGGGCGCCGACATCCGCTGTTTTGTGATCGGCGGAAAAGTCGTTGCGGCCATGCAGCGCAAGGCCGCACCGGGCGAATTCCGCTCTAATCTGCACCGAGGCGGCACCTCATCGCTGATCCGCATCACACCGGAAGAGCGCTCTACCGCCGTACGCGCCGCCCGGATTATGGGCCTCAACGTCGCGGGGGTTGACCTGCTGCGTTCCAATCACGGACCGCTCGTGATGGAAGTCAACTCGAGCCCCGGTCTTGAGGGCATTGAAAACGCCAGCGGAAAGGACATCGCCGGACTCATGATTGACTTTATCGAAAAGAACGCGAAGGCAGGAAAAACCAAAACCAAAGGTCAGGGCTGATGCAACCCATGATTATCGGCGGAACGGAAATTCTTCGGGGAACGCGCACCACGATCCATCTGTCGCTCCCCTATTTCTACACGCATTCGCCGACCACCATGCCGATTCACGTCATACGCGGGCGGCTCCCCGGCCCTTCATTACTGATTACTTCGGCACTGCACGGCGACGAGCTCAACGGCGTCGAAATCATCCGTCGACTCCTCGGCAGCAAATCGCTTAACCGAATCAAGGGAACCCTGATCTGTATTCCGGTGGTCAACGTCTTTGGATTTGTCGGCCAATCGCGCTATCTGCCCGACCGCCGCGACCTGAACCGCTCCTTCCCCGGATCCGCCAAAGGCTCCATGGCCGCACGGTTGGCCAATCTGCTCTCCACCGAAGTACTGCCGTTCTGCACACATCTGATTGATCTGCACACCGGCGCCATCGGTCGAGAAAATCTCCCGCAGATCCGCGGATGTTTCAACATGGGCGGAACGCTGGCAGCAATGGCCGACGCTTTTAATGCTCCTGTCCTGCTCGACCTCGGATTGCGCTCCGGCACCTTCCGCGAGACCGCACATAAAAGGGGCATTCCCAGCCTCGTTTATGAAGCGGGCGAAGCGCTGCGGTTCGACGAAATCTCCATCCGCGCCGGCGTCTCCGGCATTCTCAATGTCATGTCACATCTGGGAATGGTTCGTAAACGTACGACTCGAAAAGGACATCCGCCGCTCATCGCTAAAAGCACTCAATGGATCCGCGCACCGCAGAGCGGCGTTATGCGCTCCATCGTCTCGTTGGGCGAAAAAGTAACCGCCGGCCAAACGCTGGCCTACATCAGCGATCCGTTTGGAGGTCATGAAGAAACCATTTCCAGCTCCGCCGCCGGAATCGTAATCGGCCGCACACGGCTCCCGCTCATGCACGAAGGCGAAGCGCTCTTCCACATCGCCAAATTTGATCAGCCCTCCGAGGCCGCCGAAAGCATCGAAAGTTTTCAGGATGCCTTCGACCCGGTCAGCGGCACCTCCGACTGCGATGAACCGCCGCTCGTTTAGAGGGTCGGTGTCCTGCGCGAGCTCCTCCTTGATATCTACTCGGAAGAACTTCAACCCAAAAGGTTTGAAACAAATCCAACCATCTTAAAAATTCGTTCCTGTTCCGATGCAGGCATATTCCCTGGAGCCGGATTGTCTTGAAAAGATGAAAATGGGTCTTCAATCTCTTGCCGGATGCCAGATTGGGTGCAGGTTATACCTGTGCCGAAAAAAAGCCCAACAGGGAAAATGGATTAAGTAACGGAGGCGGAAAATTATGCCGCTTCATAGGGTCCAGTTTAAGTTTGCGGCGTTACGGACGATTGGTAGATCACCCGTTGAAAGCGTCGGAAGGTCCGGGGCGACGGAGGGCTGCTCAAGGATGGGCGGCTCAGTTAGCGAAAACTGCATAAAACCAAGGAGGATGTCATGCAGATTACAAATAATGTTGCGGCGTTTAACGTCTGGAAAAACTATACAAGCAATGTAAGCGGCTTGCGTAATTCGATGTCAAAACTGTCTTCGGGCAGCCGCATTAACAGTGCCGGCGATGATCCGTCCGGTCTCGCCATGAGTGAACGTTTGCGTGCACAGACCCGCAATACAGCGGCTGCGTCGAATAACGTGGAAAACAAACTGAACTACCTGCAAACTGCGGATTCGTGGATGCAGAAGATTCAGGACATGCTCGGTCGTATGGGCGAAATTGCGGTCATGGCCAATGACGGCACCAAGTCGACGACAGATACGGCGGTGCTGCAGAAGGAATTCAAGGCTATGCAGGACGAAATCAAACGGATTGTTGATGATGCCGGCAAGTTTAACGGTATTGCCTTGTTCGATGGAACGTCTGTTACACAGCAGGTGGGTGCTGATGGTGGACAGGAATTCGAAGGAGTTGCTTTAGATCTTGCCTCCACTACGGCTACCGACCTTGATGGATCAGGAGTCGGTGGAGCGGCAACGTGGACGCAACTTGTGGATTCGTCAGGTGCAAGCGCTATTGCCGTTGACACTCAGCTGAAAGCATCTGCAGCTGTGACGGCCGTGAATGCCGGCATTGACTTTATCAGCGGCAAGCGTGCAGACGTTGGTGCCGAAATGAAACGCATGAACCAGACTCTTGATGGTCTGCGCAACTATGAAGAAAATATTACGGCGGCTGAAAGTCGTATTCGTGATGTGGATGTGGCCAAGGAAACTTCCAATATGTCGAAGTTCCAGATCCTGCAGCAGGTGGGCACAGCCATGTTGGCTCAAGCCAATCAGCTGCCTCAGGGTGTATTGCAGCTTATTCGCTAACTGCATCCTCTGGATGAACAAAAACGGAACCCGATTTTCGGGTTCCGTTTTTTTTGTGCATTTCATTTGCCGTCTAGCCCGGCTTCCCACGGCCTCGGCGCACCTGTGCGGCCTTTTCAAGCGGAGCATATTCGCCTTTACCGCATCGCTTACCGACTGCGGAAACCGCCAACCGCGCAGAGGAAAATGCGGCCTGAAGATTATAGCCTCCGGTCGGCCCGTCAATATCGAGCAGCTCGCCGGCAAAATAGAGGCCGGGCACTTTTTTGGATTCCATGGTGCACGAATCGACTTCGTTAAGCGCCACGCCGCCGATGGTCACCATGGCTTCTTTAATCGGGCGCGTCCGCAGCGGACGAATCGTTTCAACGCGGCCATCGGCCAACTGAACACGCAGCTCCACTTTTTCCAAACTCTGTCGAACCACGACACGGCTGGCATCGGTTATAGCGGTTCCGCCGACGCCCCACTTTTCAATTTCGTATCCACCGCGCGTCTGGGCTATTATTTTTCCGCCCGCCGCAATATCGACCATCACCTTTTCGAACAGCGTGCCGATCCGCCCCTTGAGCACGCTGGGCTCGACTTCAAAACCAACCAGACCGGGCCGACTCGGCAGCACACAATGGCCCAAGGCCTCGGCCCAACGCTGGCCGTCGCCCACCGATCCGGTTTTGGGATAGCTGACACCGCCGGTGGCCAGCAACAAATGACGCGCCTCCACGGAAAAGTTGTTGGCGGTTACGCAAAACCCGCCTTTGGTTTTTTCTATCGCTTCGACGGAAGCGGAGCAGGCCAGCGAAATGTCATGCGTCCGAAGCAGTTCCAGATAAAGGTTGAGCACATCGGCCGCGCATTCGGTGTGGGGATAAACCTTATTTCCCGCTTTCACCACGGTCTTGAGTCCATTGGCGGCAAACCAGCGCTGGAGCATGGAAGGAGAAAATGCGCGCAGAGCGGGCTCAAGAAAAGGGCCGACCGGAGTGCCGAACATGTGGAGCATGCGCTCTTCGGAAATATTGGTCGTCAGATTACAGCGGGCGTTGCCGCACATCAGCAGCTTGCGCCCCGGCTTATGCTTCCGCTCGAGAATGAGCGTTCGCAGCCCCAGTTCGCCTGCTGCGCAGCCGGCCATCAGCCCGGCTGCTCCGCCGCCGACAATCAGCAGATCCGTTTTCATCATGCAGGAAACCGAGGTTCAATAAAGACCGGCGGATGCATATAGAGCGGTTCCAGCGGCTCAGTAGCCTCGCCCGCCGCGACACGCTCGGCAACGAATATGCCCAGTTCGCCGGCAGTCGGAAACACCGACTCCGGCAGATCGGGTTTATGAAAGCCGGCAAGCACCTCGTCCAGTCGGTCATAATCAGGACTCAGCACCAGCGCGCCTTCCGGAACATAATCGGCAAATTGATCAAGCTCCAGCAGCTCAAATTCACGCTCCAGCCGAGCGCCCCGAAAGAGCCCGGCCCAAACCTGTTTACGGCGGGCATCGCCCACCACGACCGTCTGCTCGGCACCGAAACGTTTCGCCAGCACCGCGCCGCTGTTCAGCGCATAGATTGGTTTTTCGCCGACCTGCGCCAGCGTATTGACGACTGAAAACGCAATGCGCATTCCCGAAAACGCGCCGGGACCACGCCCCACAGCGAATGCATCCACGGAATCCCAGTCGACCGCCATGGCTTCGACCGCATCAAACAGCTGCTGGCGGTTTTTAAAATTTTCTTCCCAGCGCTGCTCCGCAATAACGACTCCGTCCTCAACGAGCGCAATGCTGCCGAACCGCGAGCTCAGCTCGATCGAAAAAATCTTCATGCTTCGTTCTCCCGATAAATCCGAAACGTCCGCGTCTGCGTCTGTTCATCAGCTTCAATGCAAACATGGAGCAGATCCGGAGGAAGCAGCCCTTCGGCGCGCTCGGCCCATTCGATGGCAGTGATGCCCTGCGCATCGAAATATTCCTCCAGCCCAAGGCCTAGGGCCTCGGTCGGCCCGGAGAGTCGATAGAGATCAATATGGTGCAGCGGCAGGCGGCCTTCGTATTCGCCAATGAGCGTATAGGTTGGGCTGGTGATCGGCTCATCAATACCCAACGCGACAGCAAGTCCCTGAACAAAGCAGGTTTTTCCCGCCCCGAGATCGCCGTGCAGGGCCATCACGGTTCCGGCACCCAGTTCATCGGCCAGCTCTGCCGCCAAGGCCCAGGTTTCTTCCGGGCTGTTCGTTTTCACGATGCGCATAAAATTTTTACTCCGCAAACTTTACCGTCATGGCAGCCGGTGCGGACCGCACTTCCATTCCATCCTCAAAAATTGCAGCGGCCTGAATTTGCAGCGGGCCTTCGCCCACCACGCGTTCATCGAGCGTCAGCACGGCGTCCTCGGCGTACGGCTTTTCGTCCAGGATCCGCTCACCCTGCATGAGCCTTACAGTTTCAGGTTTTTCTTCGCCCTTGATTTCCACTTTCAGACCATGTTTCTGCTCGCCTAGTTTTTCGATTGACTGCTGAAAGGCAACGGAACGGTTTTTTCGGTTAACAACAATCTCTTTTTCGGCCAGACAGTACGCCCGAATTGTTCCGGTCGAACAAACCGCAACCTGCAGTCGGTGATATCCATCTGACAGGGTATCGGCACGCAGATAATAGGACCCTTTATCCGAAAAAGGCTGCACCTCTTTCCCATCGATATAGAATGCATAGAGCAGGTTCACATTACTTAGCGCTTCGTCCACCTTTACCACATACGTAAATGCGCCGGAAAGTTCGCTCACACCGATCAGGGCGGCATTAATTCGAGGGGCATAAGGTTTGGCCATCGGATCGCCCAACAGCAGAATCTGCAAAGGACTGGCAAGGGACTGGTAAAAGCTTTCGAGCATCGTACAGCCGGCACTGTAATAGAAAAAGAAGCGCGCTGACGGAAACTTATTGAAGTTGGAATAGGGTTCTACCACCGAACCGGCGGTCCCTGTTGCCCCCGCCTTCAACCAATCCGTCAACTTGGTCTGCGGCTTCTGAAATTCGGCACTCCAACTGGTTAAATGCTCCGCCATCGCGCCCGGAGCAAACGAGCCGATTTTGGACGGATCGACCGTTTCCGCACCCATCATCAGGCCCATCACATTGCGTGCACCAGCCGGGATTGCATTGGTGATCACCGACGAAATGCCCCGCCCCTTCAGTACCTGCACATTGGGTTCAAACTGCCAGTCGCGGCAGGTGGATCGCACATCGTCGGTTTTAACAAAATAGATTCCACTATGGAGTCCGCGATAATCGGAAGCCGCACCGAGCTGAATGGTTTTGAGCACGGTGTCAACGTCCGTTCCCTTTTCACCCACATACCCGAGCATCATACTCGGCAACGGCATCTCTTCGCCCAAGCCCTCACGCAGATATTCCAATCCCTCCGGAAACTTGACCTTTTCATCCACGCCATCGCGCCGGGCGCCGAATGAAAACGGAGGCAACTCCTTCTGAAACTCCTGATTTGGTCCACCAAACAGTTTCGAAAGATAGGTCCCCTCCTCCACCGTTTTCAGATCGGGCACCCTGTTCCGCAAAAAGGTTAGCCCGCCCACCGACATTTGCTGTCGGTCGTTTGTCGCGGTTTTTACGCGAATTGGAAAATCAACGGAATAGACCCATACCAGAATCTGTTTATCGATTCCCCGCTCTTTCGCTGCGGTATTGGCCGGCTCCCAGATCAGCTGTGTAAACTGCTCCGGCGTAATGGTCGCGGAGCCCCCGTAAGCACTTTCGGGCACATCCAGCCAGACGATATTCTGCGCAGGAATTTGTCGCGTCTGCGCGTACACATTCGCCACCTTGAGCGAAGCCTGCGACTGCTTGTTTACCAGCAGCAGGACCTCATTCGGCATCTGTGCCGAAACACTCGCGGCCAACAGCACAACCGCCCATATTCCTAAATTTCTTTTCATCCCGCACCTCGCCTTTTTATAATTCAGGTCGTTAAAATGCGCCGAACAACACGCTGCTGAAGGTAGAGATCGGTGACGCTTCCCGCATATCATCCACCGCCGCACGAACCTCTTGAACCAAGCGTTTGGCCTCATCATAAAGCGCCTCATCCTTTACCAGTTTACCGAGAGTGCCTTCGCCCTCGTCAACCGACTCGGTAATACTCCGCAGCGAAGCCATGGTCTTTTCCAGATCGGCAGACATCGTCGAATCTTCTGCCAGCAGTTTACCCAGCGCACCCTCTCCGGCCGCCAGCCGATCGCTGACTTCGCGCACATTCGCCATCAGTTGCTTAAGGTCGTCGTACACTTCCTCCTCAGACAACAATTTACCCAGTGCGCCTTCGCCTTTAACCAGCCGATCACTGATCGTACTCGCATTCGCCAGCAAGGTTTCCAAATCATTATACACCGCATCATCCTTCAGCAGCTTACCGATCGTACCTTCGCCTTTTTCAAGCCGATTGCTCAGCACCCTCAGGTCATCGGTGACCGCGAGCAGATTATTATAAATCTCATCGTCGTTGAGCAGTTTGCCCAACGTCCCCTGTTCGGCGTTCACGTTATCGATCATCGCCTGCAGCGCGCTCACGGCCGTCCCCAATTGATCCAGCACATCCACTGGAAGTTTACCCCGAATCTCGGTTCCTGCTTCAATGTTCGGAGCCTCTTTCGGACCTTCAAAGATTTTCAGCACCTTACCGCCGAGCAGCGACGAATTGGCCACTTCAATTCGATAGCCTTCGCGCAACGTAAGCGGCTCATTCAGAGAAACAAAGACCGACACATCGCCGTTATTCAGCGTCGTCTGGCTGACACGACCGATATTCAGGCCGCGAAGAAAAACATTATCCCCCTCGCTCAAGCCGCCGACTTCCGGGAAAAGAATCTCATAGGTATAGGATTTTTTCATAAATCCATCCCGACTCAGCACAATGGTGAAAATCCCCAGCGCAATCAGCACGGAAAAAACAAACAGCCCCACCAATATTTCAACGGAAATTTCGCGTCTAAACTTATCCATAGATCAACTCTTCCCATTTGCCTTTTTTAGTAATATACTGCGACTCAAGAAAACTCTGAACCGTCGCATTCTTCGATTTAATAAATTCCGCCGGCGGCGCATTTTCGACAATCCGCCCCTCGTGGAGCATCATGATGCGCGATCCGATCGCCAGTGCGCTGTGCAGATCATGCGTCACCACCACGCTGGTAATGCCCAGCCGCTCGCGCATATCCACCATCACCTCATCAATCCGCCGCGAAGTAACCGGATCCAACCCCGAAGTCGGCTCATCATAAAGGACAATCTGCGGATTCAGAATAATCGCGCGGGCCAGTCCAACGCGCTTCTGCATCCCGCCTGAAATATCGGAGGGGAACTTATCTCCGGCGTCCCCCAGATGGAGCAGATTGAGCTTTTCATCCACCTGCTTCATAATCTCCGCATCCGACAGCTTTGTGTGCTCCCGCAGCGGAAGCGCCACATTTTCACGAACCGTCATCCACTGCAGCAGCGCAGCGCCCTGAAACAGAACGCCGAACTTTTCGCGCACCCGCTGCAGATCGCTGCGGTTCATTGAAACAATGTCCTCGCCATCGACAAAAATACCGCCCGAATCGGGGCGCATCAACCGGATCATATGCTTCAGCGTCACGCTCTTCCCTGCACCGGAAAGACCGACAATCACAAAGGTTTCCCCCTCAGCGACCTCAAAATTGATCTGGTCGAGCACGGTTTTACGGCTCAGCTTTTTCGTTACATTTTCAAACCGGATCATACGTAAAACAACCTCGTAATCATGTAGCCGACCACCAGGATAACCAGGAACGAAACCACCACAGCTCGGCGTGTTGAACGTCCGACCCCCACCGCGCCTTCCGTCGTCATAAAGCCCTGATGACAAGCTACCGTGGCAATAATGATCCCGAAAATAAGCGCCTTAAAGAGCCCCACATACAGATCTTTATTATGCGCGATCTCAAGCGCATTATCCATGTAGGCCCGAAACGAAACGTCCAGCTGCGTAGTGCCCACCACCGCACCGCCGAGAATACCGAGAATGTTGGTATAAACCGCGAGCAGCGGCATCATAATCACCAGCGCCACCAAGCGCGGCATCACCAGAAAACGGTTGGGATTAATACTCATCACTTCCAGCGCAGCCACCTCCTCCGAAACCACCATCGTCCCAATCTGCGCCGCAATGGCGGAACCGACGCTCGCCGCAATAATCAAGGCGCTCATAAAAGGGCCCATTTCACGAATCATCACCACGGCTACCGCAGAGCCGATATACTGTTCCTGTCCGTAGCGCTGAAGTTCAAGTCCGGTTTGTAACGCAAGAATCATCCCGATAAAGAGCGCCACGACCGTAATCACCGGCAGGCTCTTGATTCCGGTCACATACATCTGCGCCATGGTTTCACGCCGGCTGCGCCGACCGAAAGCCAGACGGGAAAACCATGCCGCCTCCATCAGCATAATCACGGCATGGCCGATGTTTTGCAGCAGCTGAATCACCCGTTCGCCGGTCCGCCGGGCGGAGCGAACCGGAAGGCCCATATAATCTATGACAAGCTTACTAATACCTACTTCTCCGCATTTCCAAATCGAATAAACAACAGACGGAAACTACTTCCGCGTTCAGTCTTCTTATATTTTACCAGTCCTTTGAGCAAGGACCATTCAGAAGTACCGTCACTCTTCTCCTGCTCGTAGATACCCCACAACAGTCGATGCTGCACACCGCCGTCATTTTCCAATCGACGGTACAGGGTCCAGAGCGGAGCCCAGTTGCGCTCCACGCCGTCGGTCTCGCGCATCGGCCACAAATCCAACAGACGAAAACGGGAAGATTCCTCCCGTCGATCCCAACTCATCAGCGGCCAGATTTTCCAATAATTTGAAACCGCCTCACCGACCTCCGCCGTGCCGACTTCCTGCGTCAGCACTTCCTTTTCGCTGTAAAAAAACGGCATCACATTGAAGCGTTCCTGCGTACGATCGTCCGATGCTGTTTTGCTGTCCCAGATCACCGGCCAAAGCCAGAACTGCCGCGTAGTTGAGCCCGCCTGTTTTTTCCCATAGAGCGGCCAGACATAGCGTTTATAGACACGGCCATCGCTCAGCTGAATAAACGGCCAAGGCGCATTGATAATGCGTTGGCCGCCGCCTTCAGCAAACCGGAAAAACGGCGGAAGAACCCAATGATTATCGCCTTTCTCCGTCTGCACATGTCCATAAAGCGGAAAGAGAATAAAGCCGCCGCCGGGATTGCCCGGATTCGTATATGCGACCGAACTGTAGATCGGCCACAGGACAAACTTTTTCTGGTACGATCCTTCCAACGTGCTCTCGCCGTAAAACGGCCACACCCGAAAGCGATCCACGCCGTCGCCCTGCGTTCGCGAATAGATCGGCCACAGCACCGACGTGGTCTTCACTTCATTCACCTGCGACCGCGCCCACAGGGGAAACAACGCGAAATCGATACGGTCGCGCCCCAGAAAATCGCGCAGATGTCCACCCAGCGGAAACAGTCCAAAATAGTTTTCTCCGTCCGCCGCGCGACCCTGGAAATAAATCGGCAGCACCCACGTCCGCTCACGGCCCTCGCCGGACGAAAAATCGTTATGCCATCCCAGCGCGAAGAAGCGCGCATACGTCTCGTCCTTAAATCCTTTGCGCACATAAAGCGGCCAGAGATAATCCTTCTCCCAGCGTTCGTCGGTCTCCACGCTCGAATAAAACGGACGCACCGCGCTCATGCGGACGCCGTTGGCCTCGACCGCTTCATAAAACGGCGCGAGCAGATCGGCCGACGCCTTCGCCGCCGCACTCAGCAAAATCAGACTGACCCAAAACCGCCTCATTCATACCTCAATGCATCAACCGGCTCCATCCGCGTGGCAAGCATCGCCGGAACCAAACCCGAGAGCGTACAGAACACCAGCACCAACCCGCAGACAATCCCCACATCCGCCCCCGATATATGCGACGGCAGCTGGCTGAGCTGATAATATTCCGGGGGGAGCAACTCCAGATTAAACCTGCTCGACATCATCTGCAGAATGTTATTGCGATATTTCAGCACCAGCATCGCAATTCCCACCCCCAACGCATCACCGAGCGCCCCCTGAATTAACCCCATCCAGAAAAAGATGCCCGTAATGCCGCCGTTGCCGAAGCCCAGCGACTTCAGCAGACCGATCTCCCGCGTCTTCTGAACCGTCAGCGTAATCAGGGTATTGGTAATACTGAAGGCCGCCACAATGGCCACGAACGCCAGCAGGAAAAACATCATATTTTTTTCCACATGCAGCACGGCAAACAACGACCCGTTCTTCTCCATCCAGGTCCAGGGAACAAACGCAGGAGAAATCACGCCCTTCAACCGCTCCGCGACCTCGAGCGTTTTGTCCGAAGTTGTATATTCATCCTCCAGCATCACCTGCACCGAATGAACGCCCTGCTCCACCACAAAAAGAGATTGCGCCGTCTCCAGCGAGGTAAAGACCACCTGACTGTCAAAATCATACATATCGACGGAATATATACCGGAAACGGTCAAATCCAGCGGAAGCCTGAACTCATCATCCCCCACCAGACTTTGCGGCGCATATACCGTCAGCACATCGCCCACGTGCACATTCAGTTTGTACGCCAGCTTATCGCCGATCACAATCTCCTCTTCTTCCAGTGAATACTCGCCCTGCTTCATACACTCCGGAACCGGACTCACCGATTGCTCATACGCAGAGTCCACTCCGCGCAACTGCGCCACCACCGAGTACTCCTCCGTCTGCAGCATCGCCACGCCCGTCAGACAGGGCGCAACGCCCTTAACGCCTTCCACCTTGGCTGCCTCTTCGAGAATGGAATCCGGATAAGCAATCACCTGTCCGTACTTCGATTCGATACTGATATGCGTATTGAATTTCAGAATTTTATCGCGCCACACATCGTCGAATCCATTCATTACCGAAAGCACGACGATCAGCACCGCCACACCGATCGTCACCCCCAACATCGAAATCAGAGTAACCACCGAAACGCACGAACGCTTCGGCTTCAGATATTTGAACGCCAAAAACAGCGAAAAAGGTAATCTCATCATCTCTCCAGATAAAACACAGGCCGGCCTCCCAACCCGAAAAACCAACCGCTGACTCCATGGAAATACAGATTGGCTCGCGATTCAAGGTTCTACGCAGATTATTGTATTAATGCGTCTGATCGATAAACCGTATTTCCCGTATCCGGAGTTTGGCCATCCGCGTGTGTTGACGGGTTGCAGAACAAAATTACGCGCCCTTTTCCTGAAACATACGACAAGTCAACTTGGTCTACGGGTTTTCCAAAAATCCGGGTGACGGTGCAGGCTGGCAATCGCAAGGACGAGAATTGTGTTCTCTTCAATGCTGTAGATAATTTCGTACGGGAAACGATTGGTCAGGCACCGACGACAACGTGGGGATATTTCAGTCCAGCTGTTCGGGTATTGAAGAATACGTTCAATGGTCTTGTGGGCTTCAATCAGAAAATCCGAGCCGAGGCCCTTTTGGCAGCGTTCATAATACTCTACTGCATCATTCAGGTCGTTCTCCGCTTTGGGAAGGAAACGATAGGTCATTTATTCAGCCGGTCGTGGATTTTCTGAAAAACCTCTTCGCCGGAAATGGACGAAACCTCTCCCGTCCGATATTCCGCCAGCCGTTTTTCGGCTTCGGCAATCCACGCGTCCTGAATCGACTGTGTTGTGGGAGAAAGGCTTTCCAACAGCTTATCGATAAGCCCTAGCCGCTCATCAGAAGGCAGATCTAATGCTTCCCCATAAATTTTTTCAGCCAGTACAGTCATAACGTTACCTCCGCGGAGAATAGTAGCCGTTTCTCATCCTCTTTCAATGGCAATGCAGGACGAGTTTTTGGCTCCGACAGTTCTGGATAGGGGTCCGGGGGAAGGATCTCGTTTTGGAGTGCGCTGGAAAAAATCGCCGCTACAGAAGCAGATCTGGAGCAGCGATTACTAGATTACGGAACCGACACCTTCGGCAGCCCCTCTTCTGTGTGGGTTTTCATTACACCTCCAGCCTCCCTTGTTTGCTGGCCTTCTCAATGCTGGATTTAAGAACTTTTAGGAACGTAGAGTTTCGACTTTCTGCATCATTAATGAACGTGTCATAGGTTAACACATATAGGTCCACGGGGAATGGTTTCTTGGGATCATCAACAATAATGGGCTGGGATTTATAGTACATGTTACCATGCGAAAAGAGCTCCTTGTATTCGTCTTCCAGCAAGGAAACCTTAAATTCCTCATCAATGTCTGTGATTCCATAAAACCAGATGCGCTCGATTTTATCTGGGTAATACTTCAGCAGCTTACGTGCACGTTGTCTTAACTGGCTAATAACCTCTTCGTTTTTTGCCAAAGGAAGACCGTGTTTTTTTAGCTCCACAACCACCACATCAACCTTATCGGCGGTGTTGGGATCGCCAGAGAAAACAATGGTAATGTCGGGACGCTTCTCATCTTCCAAATCATCCAATGCAATCTCATGAATTACCTTGGACATTTGCTCATCGCTAAGAACAGTGCTGTAACTCATGTATTTATCATCGAGCATCCATACATTATTGTTGTAGATATCCAGAACAAAGGTATCCGCCTTCAGGATTCTTTTACGAGGAACGATCAGATCATGTATTTCCCCCTCACTGTTAGCGGGGGTCATGGTTTTAAGTTTCTGAATAATACGAGTTCTGTAGAGGATGTATTCCATTAAGGCTCGGGCAGACATATCTAAAGCCTTTTCATACTGGGAATCGTTCAGTTCTGTGCATTCCAAAATCGTTTTTTGGTCGGCAAAAAATTTCTTTTGTGCGTCTTCCAAAACCTCATCTTCACGCATTAACCCAACCACATTAGATTCAAAATAACCGCTCAAATGAGGAAAGGTTGTTCCCAGCATTTCCGCCTTGCGTTCATTCGACTGTTTTAGCTCAGGTATCTTTTCGTTAATTATTTCTGCGATCTCTTGGCGCAATACCTTTTTTAACGATCGCTCACTGACTCCGTCCGGCAGTTTAAGTTTCTGGCGAGAGGAATCTGTTTTCCCCTCAAAATATTCCGAGCGGAAAAGAAAAATCGCCTTAAACCCTCCGGGCAAGGCCTCCTGAGAAACGAGATCGTAATGAATGGCTCTGCCGTCGATACAGATATCCGTTACTATCGTTGTTGGCGTTGCTGGCTCATGGGTAATGCTATAGTGAACCTCAAATTGTTGAAACCAATCCAGCTCACTGCTTTCAAATCCCTTTTTCTCCAACTCAGGAATGTCATCTAGCGTTACAACTTCTTTCTCCGAACAGAAGTCATATTTCTTGTTGGGGTTCTCCGTTTGAACTTCAATTTCAATTGTTAGCTCCTTCCCCTGATGCTTACGCTCAAACAGTTGTGGGAAAAAGTGGCGTATCAACTCTTTCTTCAAACACGGCGGCTTGAGGTAGTCATAACTTTTTATTTTGGCTCCTGAGAACTTTGTAAATTCCAGCTTTGCTCCGGGAAAAAATTCTTCAGCATCCGAAACCGTGCTGTTTCCCTCAAAGTTGCCACTAAATAAAAACCGCCGACACCGCCCTCCATTGAAACAGCTCGTCACATGAATTTCATCGAAATATGCCAAATAAACAAGACGACCTAGCCCTTTATGGTCTACTTGTTCTACCTCTAGCAATTTGGTGAATTTGGAAAAATTTTCATCTGTAAACCCGAAGCCGTTATCGCTGATGACAATTCTTAATGTGTCCGGCTTGTCAAAAGATTCGATGTATATCTTTACACTGACTGTGTCGGCCCCTTGGTCAATAGCATTGGCAATTGCTCTCACCGGTCGATTAAAATGTACCACTTGCGGTCGAATCAAAATGTACCACCCAAGAGGCTTTTTGTTAGCTGTTAATAACT